>DATNET010000509.1:0-5409 GCA_035606745.1 Tepidiformaceae bacterium | reverse complement strand
CGGCCGAGCCCACACTGCCTCTCCCATCGCCATCGCCTGCGGCTGTCACCCCAACTTCCGCGTCGGATTCGCCGCTCGCGGCGTGCACGCCCGGCGATGTTGTCGCGCGGGCGAGTGCACAGGGAGCGACGGGAAGCACCGCCATCACGGTGGTCCTTTCGGCCGCGAGCCCCTGCCACTTCGATGGCTCCGTCGCGGTCATTGTCGAAGACCAAAACGGCAACCCGCAGCGGATTACTGGAAATGGTGTGGTCGCGCCAATCAGCGCCGACCTCCCCGGCTCGGTGGTGTTTTCCTGGAGTAATTGGTGTGCTGCCCAGGCGCCGTTCAAAGCCGATATCCGGGTCGGTGGCCAAACAGTCCTTGCTCCAATCACACCCCCACGGTGCGATGACCCGACCGGCCCTTCGAAGCTCATGCTCGAACCGGCGTCCTGACGATAGCTACGGCGGTGCAGACGTGCGGCTTACATCGAACGCCAGGCGACCACGGGCGTGTGGCCGGAGCGCGGCGAATCGACAGCTCGAAGTAGCTAGGCGCTGTAGCGTGCGGCGAAGTCGGTCTCAGTGAGGTGAGCGCCGTGGCGGCGTTCACTGACGGCAAGCTCCATGCGCGTGAGCTGTGCAAGCCCCTTGCGGGTATCACTCGCGACGCGCGCCTTGTCCTGGCGTCGCAGGCGCTGCTTGAAGAGCCAGTAGCGGAACGCGGTCCAATCCGCGAGGGGGACGTTTTGGCGTAGCTTTTCGCCGGTTTCGACGTAGTACTGTTCGAAGAGTTCGGCGCGGGTGCGGCCGTAGACGCGCTCGTACATCGTTTCGTCGACGCGTGTGTCCTGGCCCCAGGGCCGGTTGCGGTTTTCTTTGTGGATCTCTTCTTCGATGCTCAGCTGGAGTGCCTCTTCGACGAGCACGCCATAGAGAAAGTTCAGATGGGCACTGTGCTTGGCCGGCCCGAGCCGTTCGGCGAAGTCAGCATCGTCGAGCTCGATGGGCCAGCGATTGTGGAAGAGGAGGGCGGCGCTTTCGCGCGGCGGTACGAGGTCTGGCATTTCGTCGAGCAGACGCTCAGCGAGCAGCAGCCAATCGAACGCTTCGCCGAGGACGAGGTAACGGAACGTGCGTTCTCCGATGGTTTCTTCCGGGACGCGCCAGCGGCCGACAGCGTCGAGCAATGCTTCGAACCAGTGCTGGCCGTGAATCACGGATTGGCGCATGCGGAGGATGGCTTCATCGGTCGCGGGTACGCTCGTCCAGGCCGCATCATCTGCGGATTCGACGCGCTCCCGCGTTGCATCGAGGGTCGAATTACCAGCCATGGCCACGCGACATCATAGCAGAAGGTGAACCTCTCTTCGGAAAGATCGGCCGATTCCTGGCATGACTTGAGACATCAGACAAGGTGCGGGGCAAAGAGCTTGCGCAGGCAGCTGGCCATGTCCTCGACTTCGCGCAACTCGCCGGTAGTGACCTGAAGGACGAAGTCATAAAGGGGCTCAGCGAGCGGGACGAACGTCACGCCGTTCATGCGCAGAAATGCGAGCATGCAGCCGAGCCCGGCGCGCTTGTTCCCATCGATGAATGGATGCGCGATGACGATCCCCTGAGAAGAACAGCTGCCTTCTCGGCAAGAGCGGGTAGAACTCGCACCAAATGCCTCAGCGCGTGGCCGGTCCAATGCGCTTTGGAGCTTGCCCGGGTGCAGTGGAGCTTTTGGACGCTGCCCTTCATCGAACATCAACCTGTCGTGGATGCGAACAGCACGCTCGTACTCAAGGTAGCGCCACGTCACTGGGCAAGGCGGTGGAAGACAGGACGGTACGTCTCGATCATTTCGTCGATGAGCGTCTCGAACTCCGCGTCCGACATTCCGTCGTCGGGGCCCGCCTCGGCGGCCGCGGCTTGTTCCACAACCTGCTCGACCGTGAGGCTGCGCTGGCTCGCGCGGGCCGCAAGCCGCGCATAAACATCGTCATCAAGCGTGATTTGCAGAGTAGTCACGAAGACATCATAGCAAACCGGCCAGGCCGTTCGAGTCTCTCGTCTCTCGTCTCTCGTCCAGGGCGACCGCAGTCGCCCCTACCCGCGTGGCAGGCCCAGACCTCGGCCGGCGATGATGTTGCGCTGAATCTCGCTCGTGCCGCCGCCGATCGGACTGGTCGTGCTATGCATGTAAAAGCGCGCAAGCTTGCCGCCGAGTGCGGCCACGTCGGCTCGATCAGTGGTCTGGGCGTGCATGCCACCAAGGTGCATGCCGGTTACGGCCAGGCGCACATCGAGCTCGCTCGAATACAGCTTGGCGATGGAGGATTCCTTGTTCGGGATCTCGCCACGCTCCTGCATGGTGATGATGCGATAGCAGATCAACGACTCGACCTGGGCCTCGATCGCGCGGTCCGCGAGTTCGTTGCGTAGCCCCGTGTTTTGTTCGACCGCTGCGCGGCCGATGGCGTTCTCTTTCGCGAACCGGACGAGGTCGCGCGCGATGAGCTGGTGCGCGACGCTGGTCGCAATGCCGCTGCGCTCGAAGTCGAGCGTCGTCGTCGCGAGGTACCAGCCGCGATTTTCGTCGCCGAGGAGCTGGCTGCGCGGGACGCGGACGTCTTCGAAATAGACTTCGTTGAATTCATGGCTGTTGAGCATGTTGACGAGCGGGCGAACGGTGATGCCCGGCGTCTTCATGTCCAGCAGGAAGTAGCTGATCCCACGATGTTTCGGCGCATCCGGGTCCGTGCGGGCGATGAGGATGCCCATGTCGGCGTGGTGGGCGCCGCTCGTCCAAATTTTCTGGCCGTTAATGATGTAGTCGTCGCCATCGCGAATGGCGCGCGTTTGCAGCGAGGCGAGGTCGCTGCCGGCGCCGGGCTCGCTGAAGAGCTGGCACCAGTTGTGTTCGCCGCTAATGATCTTCGGAAGCAGGTTGTCCTTCTGCTCCTGGGTGCCGTAGACCATGATGGTCGGCCCGGCCCAGCCGTGGCCGATGCCGCCCGGGCGTGGCGCCCGCCGCCAGGCGAACTCTTCGCTGAGGATGAATTGCTCCTTGACGGTCATGCCGCCGCCGCCGTGCTCCTTCGGCCACGCGGGCGCGCCCCAGCCGCGTTGGTTGAGCTTGCCCGTCCAGGTCCGGAAGAATTCGCCGAACTTCGGGTCGGCATAGCCCGCGCCGTTGAAGAGGCCCCATTCGGTGGAACGCTCGCTGAGTTCCTGCGGAAACTCGGAGCCGAGAAAACCTTTGACCTCCTGCCGGAAGCCCGTTTCTTTGGCTGAGTCGTGAAAATCCATTGTTGTCCTTGCCGCCCGGGAAATGTGTGGAGCGAACGTAGCCGACCGCGGCGGAGATAGCAAAGGCCCAGCCCAACGCATGGCCGCCGATAAGCGGCCGCGAAGCGCTAATTACGTCGCCAGCGTTGGCGTCTCCTGGTCTGCCGCAACTTCGGCCAAGAATTCGAGCACAACTTTCTTGAAGCGCGGGTCGTTCACGGTGCCAATGTGGCCGCGACCCGAAAACGCTTCCAGCCGCGCACCGGGGACCTGGCGGACGAGCGCTTTCACTCCCGGATACAGGGCGTCCCGCATTCCTGCGGCGCAGAGCACGGGCACGCGAATTTCGCCAAGCCGGCTGGAATCGACCGGTGCGGGCGAGCCCTTAAACACGCCGTTCCAGACGGCGCGGGAGGCGAGCGCATCGTAATGGCGCAGGTAGGCGGCAAGAAAGCCGATGCCGCGCCGCGGAGCCTTTGGCGGCGGGGGCTCGGCGCCGGGCTCGTCTTGCCGGGGGCCGCGCCGGCGGCCACGGTCCGGGAATTGGGAACCCATGCCGCCGATAATCGCCGCCGACACGCGGTCCGGATGGTTCAAGAGCAGTTCGAGGGTGATCATGCCGCCCATCGAATAGCCAAACACGATCGCCCGCTCAACGCCTTCGGCGTCCATACAGGCGAGGACATCCTGGGCCATTGCAGAGATGGAATACGCTTCGGGCTTGTGTGGCTTTTCGCTGCGGCCGTGGCCTCGCAAGTCGGGGATGAGGAGGCGGTACTGTTTCCCGAGCGCGTCAACCCACCCGGAGAGCTCCCAGTTGGTGCGGCCGGAGGCCGTATAGCCGTGGACTAACACGAGCGGCGGCGCACCAGCGCGGCCCGCAACATCGTAAAAGATCCGCAATCCACCGGAACTGACATACGCCATGGAGAGAGTGTACCGGAACACGGGACGCCAGCGGGATACTTTTCGGGCACGTGCGCCACGCGACGGTGGAACGCCTTCCATGCAAACGAAGCAGAACCATGCGCCGGAGTCGAAATCGTCGGTCGGGCGCCGGGCCTCGGGCCTTGGGCCTTGGGCCTTCAGCTTCGGCCTCGGAACGCACTTCCCTGTTACCCTTGTCCGCGATGCAACCCGAGTCGCGCTTCTATCTCTCCCAGCGGCTCAAACTCCACTATCTCGTGTGGGGCGACGAGTCCAATCCACCCCTGATCCTTGTCCACGGCACCCGCGACCATGCGCATTCCTGGGACCGCACGGCTGAGGCGCTCGCCGCCCGCTACTGCGTCTACGCCCCCGACCTGCGCGGTCACGGCGATTCCGCCTGGGCTGTCGGCGGCAACTACTCGATCATCGATTACGGGCTCGACATGCACGCGCTCGGCGAAGCTATCGGTCGGGCGCCGTACACGATCATCGCCCACTCGCTTGGCGGCGGGGTGACCCTTCAATACGCCGGCACGTTCCCGGAAAAGGTGGAGCGCATCATCACCATCGAGGGCCTTGGCGGGATGGTGTGGGCAGAACGCGCACGCAAGCCGGCGCACGTGCGCATGCGCGAATGGGTCGAAAGCATGCGCCAGCTCGAACATCGCGAACTGCACGTCTACCCGGGCCTTCCCGAGGCGACCGAACGGATGCTGGAAGCGAACAAACATCTTTCGCCAGAGCTTGCCCATCGCCTGACCGAGACCGGTGTACGTTCCGCCGATGGTGGCTACGTCTGGAAATTCGACAACTACACGCACGCCGGATCGCCGTACGAATTCAATATGGAAGATGCCAGAGACCTCTGGAACCAGATTCGTTGCCCCGTGCTGATCATCTGGGGCGAAGAGAGCTGGGGCGCACGCTTCAATTCGATGGACCTGAGCGCGTTCCACAATTACCGCACGGAACGCGTCGCGAATGCCGGCCATTGGGTCCACCACGACCAGTTCGACGTCTTCATGGGCCTCGTCAACGAGTTCCTGGCGGATGACTAGTGCGCGCCGGGGATCCTTGTGGCTGGCCGTTGGCCTCTGCCTGTTGGCGGCCGTGTTCGTTGCTGCGTGCAGCAGTGGTGGCTCCAAACCTACGCCGGAAGTGACGGCTGCCGCGACTGCATCAACCGGGCCGGCGCCGACCAAAATCGCCAGCACCGGCAGCG
>DATNET010000499.1:0-2052 GCA_035606745.1 Tepidiformaceae bacterium | reverse complement strand
GACTGATGGTCAGTCGCACCTGGCGGAAGCTCTCATTTCGTCCATCGAGGACCGCTTCCATGGTGGTCAGCATGCGCATGAGTCGTGCGCGGACTTCTTGTGGCGTGGTGCCGGCCGCGAAGGCATGGCGGGCAGCGATCGTTTCTTCACGCCAGGCATCGACTTCATCACCGCCATCGACCGATTCCTCGACCACAACAGGGGTTCGACGAGCGCGGCGGGCAGCGTCCAGAGCAGCAGCCCGGCTCGCGGCGACACCGGCGCGGACGTCCAACCCACACCAGGAACGGACCAGGGCGGCGAGCGCGGTAGCCGCGACTGCTTCGTCGGTGAAGACGCCCTCCAGTCCTGAGAGTGACACGAAGATGTGGTCGACGCCGCCAATCGCGACAGAGTTTGTCGCGCGTTGTCGAAGAATGGAAGCGATGGACTCGAGCGTTTCGATGCAGTCGGCGGCGTTGTCGGTGCCGAACCATGCGGAAGGGCAGCGCGCGCGGGCGGCCACGGCGCTCATGGCAATGGTTACGCCCGCCGCCTGCGCGCCCGGCGAGAGGGCGCACACCACCGCCTGGTCGCCCTCACCCGCCAGCAGGACGAGCAGCCGAGGTTTGTCCTGATCGGCTTTGCAAGCCAGCTGGACAGCGAGGTTGGGAAGCATGAGACAGACGATGCGCATGGGAACGCTCCGTGGATTGATATTGGCACCATAGAACAAATGTTCGTAATGCGTCAATATGCGCGACAAAACTCCTGATCAACGTAAATGGCCCTAAACCGCCTGGAACGCTAATATCTAGCTGTCGTGCGCAGAGATTATGGGGTTAGAGCAGATTTGGAGGGTTTTCGGGCCTGTAGTTGGCCAGTTAGCTCCCTGGATGCCACCGTCCTCGCGGCGATCAGGCGGAGCGCCAGCAGCCACCCCAAAGGCGCCGCAATCCTCACCAGCTGCCAGCGTGTTGAGGTCTATAGCAATGCCGAAGCCGAACTCACGCCGTGCCGTTGTTCCGCGCCCCGGCACTGGCGGGGCCTCGAAGCGCTTCAGCACCTTGCGGAAGTCGCGGCCGGCTTGCACTCCGTGGTGCTTGGCGAGGAGCAGATCCTCGGCCAGGTCCGTGATGCGCTTGAGCCGGCGGACGAAGCGACCCGGTCGCTCGGCGGCCTCGCTGTCGCGGCAGCTCGCCGCTTCCGGCGGGAGGCAGCACTCCATCAATCAACGGGACAACTCCTCGATGCCGCTCTCACTCTTGCCGGTGTGCCCGCTTCCGGGCATCTGACGGTCCTCGGTGCCGGTGCCGTCGGGCGGCTCATCGCCGAGCGTGGGGCCACGCTGGGGTTTTCGCCGATCACGGTCGTCGCTCGTCAGCGGCCGGCCGGGGCGTGGTTCGTCGATGGTGCGATGTCGTTCGTCCCATTTGCATCGATGCCCTCAGCGAGCCCCGCGGCGGTGCTTGTGAGCTGCCTTGGAAGCACCGCCACGGAGCTCTCCGCGGAGTCGCTCCCCTGCGTGGAGCGGCTCATCGTCGACCTTGGAACTCCTCGTACGGTCGCGACAGATGCGCATGCGTCGATCGTGACGATCGCCGACCTGGCCGTGGCAGAGGGCGACCGCACGGCGCAAGCGGCGTGGCTCAGCCTCCGAGACGGACTGCACAGCATGCTCAACGAACGGGTTTCGAGGGCCGCCGAGAGCGCCACATCGCATATTGGCCGGGTGCGGCTCGAAGTAGAACGCGTGCGCCAGGCCGAGCTCGTGCGAATCCAGCGTCTTCACCCCGAACTGAAGCCCGAGACCGTGGACACGATCACCCGCGCGCTCGTGAACCAGATCTTCCATCGACCCTCGCAACGCCTGCGCACACTCGAAGACTCCGAGCTTGCGGCCCGCCTCGCCGCGCTGTTCGCAGCCGACCCCGTGCCGGAACAATCAGCGCCCCAGGAGGCCCTCGTATGACGCTCGCCTCAGCACCGGTCAGCCCTGAAGACCCGGTGAACCGTACCATCCTTGCCGTTTCGGAAGACCGCATCCAGGGTTTTCGCCGCTACCCCTTTCAG
>DATNET010000495.1:0-2787 GCA_035606745.1 Tepidiformaceae bacterium | reverse complement strand
ACGTCGAAGTAGATTGAGCTTAACTCGACCGTGGCGAACGCGTACACCGTGTGATAGACCTTGTGGAATTCGAATTCGTCGAACCACGTGCGGCAGCGGGTGACCAGATCTTCGGCGCGCAGCAGGATCCACTGATCCAGTTCCTGCATCTCGGCCGCTGCGACGGAATCGGTCTTCGGGTTGAAGCCGTTCAGGTTGCCGAGCATGTACTTGAACGTGTTGCGTAGTTTTCGATAGGCGTCGGTCAGGCGCGTCTGGATGGTCTCCGACATGCGCACGTCTTCGCTGAAATCGACGCTGGCACTCCACAGGCGCAGGATCTCCGCGCCGTGCTGCTTGATGACCTGCTCGGGCTCAATGGTGTTGCCGAGGCTCTTGTGCATGGCCTTGCCTTCACCATCGAGCACCCAGCCATTCAGCGCGCAGCCGCGGTACGGCGAACCGCCCTTCAGGCCGACGCCGACCAGCAGGGAGCTGTGGAACCAGCCGCGGTATTGGTCGCCGCCTTCCAGGTACAGGTCGCTGGGCCAGGTGAGGCCGAAGCGTTCGTTCAGCACGGCGAGGTGGCTGGAGCCGGAATCGAACCAGACGTCGAGAATGTCGGTCTCTTTGCTGAAATCAGCGCCGCCGCACTTTTTGCAGGTGACGCCGTGGGGGAGCAACTCGGCTGCCGAGCGTTCGTACCAGACATCGGCGGTGTGCTCGCGGAAGAGCGCGACGATGGATTCGAGAATCGGCTTATCGGTCAGCGGCTCGCGACATTTGTCGCAGTAGAAGACGATGATGGGCACGCCCCAGACGCGCTGGCGCGAGATGCACCAATCCGGGCGCACCGCGATCATGTTGCTGATGCGCTCCTCGCCCCATTCCGGCATCCACTTCACTTGCGCGATGGCCTGCAGCGCACGCTGGCGGAAATCGTTACGGTCCATGCCGATGAACCACTGCTCGGTGGCACGGAAGATGACGGGGTTATGGCAGCGCCAGCAGTGCGGGTAAGAGTGCGCCAGTTTTTCGGTGGCGAGCAGCGCGTTGTGGCGCTTCAGGATTTCGATGACAATCGGGTTGGCTTCGAAGACCGTCTTGCCGATGAGCTCGTCGGGGAGGTGGCCGGATGCGCCCTCCGCGCGGAAGAAGCGGCCCGCGGCATCGACGGGACAATACACTTCGATGCCGTATTGCCGGCCGACGACGTAGTCCTCCTGCCCGTGGCCGGGCGCGGTGTGGACGGCGCCGGTGCCCTGTTCGAGTGTAACGTGGTCCGCGAGGATGCCGAGCGATTCGCGGTCGAGGAACGGATGGCGGAAGATGGCGTGCTCCATCTTCTCGCCGGGGAATGTGGCGATGGTGGTGTAGTTCTGCCAGCCGCATTTTTCGGCGGTGACCTTTAATAGGTCTTCGGCGACGATGTAGACATCGCCGCTCACGTCCACGGCGGCGTAGATGTACTTCGGGTTGAAGGCGACGGCCATGTTCGCCGGCATGGTCCAGGGTGTAGTGGTCCAGATGAGGCCGAAGATGTTGCGGCCGGCGAGCTCGGGGTGGATCTTTTCAGGCGGCGAGGCGAGCGCGAAGCGAACCCAGATGGACGGGCTGGAGTGGTCCTGGTATTCGACCTCGGCTTCGGCGAGCGCGGTGCGATCTTTGATGCACCAGTGGACGGGCTTGAGTCCTTTATAGATGTAGCCGCGATCGAGAAAATCGACGAACGCCTGCGCGATGACGCTCTGGTATTGCGCGCTCATCGTGAGGTAGGGATCGTCCCACTGGCCAAGCACGCCGAGGCGTTTGAAATCCTGGCGCTGCAGGTCGATGAACTTCTCGGCGTACTTGCGGCAGGCGCGACGGATTTCGACGGGCGACATCTGGGCTTTTTTGCCGCCGAGATCGTTATCGACTTTGATTTCGATGGGCAGGCCGTGGCAATCCCAGCCGGGAACGTACGGCGAATCATAGCCCGCCATGGTCTTCGTCTTCACGACGAAGTCCTTCAGAATTTTGTTGAAGGCGGTGCCGAGGTGAATGCGGCCGTTGGCGTACGGGGGGCCGTCGTGGAGAATGTAGGTGGGCTTGCCCGCGCGGGAGGCGCGAATGGCGCCGTAGAGGTTCTCTTTCTCCCACCGTTCGAGCAGTTTGGGCTCGGTCTGCGGCAGGTTGGCCTTCATGGGGAAGGTGGTTTTCGGCAGATTGATTGTCTGCTTGAGATCTACGTTTGCAGAGTCCATTTTCGGGGTAACTACTATGGTAGCGCGAGGCTGCCGCTACGCGCTTCGAAGACTGACAGGGGCGATCCTTGTTCCAGAACGACGTATTCGATGGCTGCGGACAAAGTGGAAGGGTTCCAGAGCCAACGCGTGCTTCCATGACGCGCCCAGCGTTTTCTGTCCGGTTCATCGAGACCGAGCTCGTTGAGTTTCCGGCTCGCGTAGGCTTTGAGGGTGCTCATCGCCCGTTCCGGGCTATATTCGGCTTCGACGACAACGTGCACGTGGTTCGTTCTTACGTGGGCGGCAAGAAGGGTCCAGTTGTGGTGTGCGCAGACTTCGATGATGGAGTGGAGGACGGCTTCACGGCGGGGCTCGTCGAGGGCGTAAGGCGCTTGGGTCATCTGCTGTGCTTCGATGGATTCGCGTGCTTGGGACGGCGAGGCCAGCGGAGTGCCGGGAATTCTGTGATGGCGGTCTACAGCGCCTCGTTCTTCGCCGTGCAAGTGTGTTCCGTAGCAGGCGAATGTGATGAGGTATCGAATGCGGACGATGGTAACGCCCATCGCTTCAAAGCTCAAGG
>DATNET010000457.1:0-2642 GCA_035606745.1 Tepidiformaceae bacterium | reverse complement strand
GCGGGCGACAGTGACCGGAGTGCGCCCCTGCGGGTCGTTCGTGTAGAGGAGCGACACCTTGTGGGGCAGCGGAGTAGTCGCCCAGATAACGGTGAGGTCGGCCCAGCGTGAATCGGCCCACGCCTCCTTCTGGGCGGGGGTCGAATTTGCGCCGTCGATGCAGCGTGCTTCGACGCCTCCGAGGGCGAGGAGCTGCTGGAGTTCGTGGTGGTTCGCCGGTGTGCCGCCGACGACAAGCAGCCTGGAGCCACCGGCCCGGCGCATCTCCGAGGCCAAAGAGAGCGCGGCACGGCGGTTGTTGGAGCCGATGCAGACCTGGCAACGCGTGTCGGCATCGACGAGCAGCGCTTCGCGGCCCGGCGTGGCCAGCGAGCGGCATTGTTCCGAGCAGACGCGGACGACGCGAGCCTCGAGCAGGGTGCGCGCACGGGGAAGCTTCGATGCATCCATCGCCTGTTTGCGCGGGTTCGTGAGGCCCGCGGCTTCGAGCAGATGGCGCGCGCGGCGCTGGGAGGTGGCATCGGCGAAGCCTTCGGAGCGCAGGAAGTCGGTGATGGGGATGGGCGGGGAGGGAGGCACGGGGGGAGTATAGTTCCGAGTTCCGAGTGGGGCGGTGCCCGAGCGTAGTCCGTAGCCCGAGCATCAAGTCAGTACCGCGCACGCAAGTAAGCGGGCGGCCCGGCTTTCGTCATCGTTCGCGCTGGATAGAGCGTGCTTTGGCTGCGCCGCCCCTCAACCGCCGGCTCCCTCCGGCTGCGGCCTCGCGGTCGCCGTACTGACGGAGCTGCCCTCTCGGACGGGGTAGGTGCTGCATTCAGACTCGCGCCTCGGGACTCGGGCCTCGGGCCTCGGAACTCCACTATTGGTTGCCGGGGAGCTTGAACTGGTTGAGCCGTTGGCCGGCGGCGGCACGGCGTTCGGACCAGAGGCGGCCAGTCGTGAGTGCGCCATCGACGACGAGGGCGTGGCCGCTGACGAAGCTGGCGGCATCGCTGGCGAGCCAGAGGGCGGCTTCGGCGATGTCGCGGGGGAGGCCGGCACGCTGAATCGGCTGGCCGTGGGAGAGGCGCTCCTTCATGAGGTCGATGGTGAGGTCGGCCTGTTCGGGCGAAAGGCCCATGCCTTTGCCGAAGATGGGCGTGGCGATGCCACCCGGGCAGATGCAGTTGACGCGCACGCCGGATTCGCCCAGTTCGTTGGCGACGGATTTGGTGAGATGCACGATGGCTGCCTTGGCGGCGCTGTAGACGTGCGGCCCATAGCCGATGCCCACGCCGGCAACGCTCGCGGTCGAGATGATGCAGCCGCTGCCCTGGGCTTTCATGATGGGCGCCGCGTGCTTCATACCGAGCACGACACCGCGAAAGAGGACGCCCATGGTGGTATCGAACGCGGCCATGTCGGTCTCTTCTATGGGGCCGCTGACGCCGCCGAAGCCGGCGTTGTTGAACATCACATCGAGGCGGCCCCACTTCTGGATGGCGTGGGCGATGGCAGCACGCACCTCTTCTTCCTGGGCGACATCGGTGTGGTAGTAGGAGGTGCTGGGCCCGAGTTCCTCGGCCAGCTTTTCGCCGCGTGCGTCCTGGACATCGGCAATGACGACTTTGGCGCCCTCCGCAGCGAAGAGACGGACGGTGCCCTCGCCAATGCCGCTGGCGCCGCCGGTGATGACGGCAATCTTTTCGTCGAGTCGTGGCATGGCTTCCCCCCGAGTGCTTTGTTCCGGGGAGTCTAGCCCGTTCGCGGGGGTCGGGACATCGCGGCCGTGGGTAAGCTGCCTGCTCGTACGGCGTGGATACGTGCGAGGCGTCCATAGGTGTGGTACCGTCGTTCGCATCCGAGCGCGCAGCCGCGAGATTCGCAAGTTAACGGCATAAGCCACGAGGACGAACCGATATGACACAAGCAGTTCGAAGGGCGCCGGTCGATGGACTGGTGCAGCCCGGGGCAATGAACACGGGCAGCCGGCTGGAACGCCGCAAAGCGCGGACGCGGGCGACCATCCTCGAAGCCGCGGGAGCGCTGTTTCGCGACAACGGTTACGAAGAGACATCGATCCAGCAGATCGCCGAGCGCGCCGACACCGGCGTGGGGACGCTGTACGGGTACTTCGTTTCGAAGGAAGAGATCCTGCACGAGGTGCTTCGGCAGCATTCGGACGAAGCGATCGAGCGGTACCAGGCATCGGTCGACGAGAGCACGCCGGCGATCGACCGTGTCTGCACGGCGCTGGACACGCTGGCGGAGTACATCCTCGACAACAAGCCGGTGCTCGTGGCGGCGTTCCAGACGAGCAACCGCAGCGGGCTGGGCGACCAGCAGCCGATGGAGTGGCTGGTTTCGGCTTACGGCGGGCTGCTGGAGGAAGGCATCGCGCGGGGCGAGTTGCGGCCAGTGCCGGTGGATGCGACGGCGCGGACGCTCGTTTCGACGTACCTGATCGCGATGCTGGGGCTAGGCATCTGGCGGCGCAACGCCGACCCGGCGACGACGCGGCAGGAGCTGCAGGCGATGACGCGAGCGATGCTGAGGGCATAGTAGAGGCGGGAGAGGCTGGCGTGGTGACGCGGAACCGGCGGCGACGAGCAGCACGCGATGCGCGGCGATGCTGAGGGCGTATTCGGGCTCGGGACGCCGGC
>DATNET010000039.1:0-5083 GCA_035606745.1 Tepidiformaceae bacterium | reverse complement strand
CCCGCTCACCTCCGCCAGCATCTTCACCGTCGCCGACCGCTTCGTCCGGGACGATGTCGCCACAATGCAGCGCGGCCGCCCCGCGACTCACGTCGCGACCATCCTCCCCGCAAGCGAAAGCAACTCAGAAGTCCTCGTGGTCCGCGGCCCCTGGCCAAACGGGCTGAGCGAAGAGCACATGGACGTCATCACCGCCGTCCGGCCTATCTTCGCCTATCTGGTTGGCAGCGTGCTCGATGCCGAACGCCACGAGCGTCAACGCTTTCAGCTCGGCGCCCTCTCGGAAGTCTCCGCTGCCTTCAGCGAAGCCGAAGAGATGGGAGACGTCCTCGCCGCGCTCGCGACAGCCATCGCCAAGGCCTCGGAATTCGACTGGGTCAACATCAACCTCGTCGATGAAACATTGGAGCACATCGTCGAAGCCGTCCAAAATGTCGCGCGCTACTCCGAAACAGATACCGCCCGGGTCTACGGCGGCGCCTCTTCCGGCGGCTCCATCCAGGCCGGCATGCTACGAATGATCCGCCGCCTGGCGGAATCCCACACGCCCTACCTCCAATCCGATGTCTTCGCCCTGGAGGCCCGTAACGAGGCCGACCTCGAGCTCCAGCGCTTCTACCAGCGCGCCCATATCCTTTCCACCGCCAGTTTCCCGATCCTCTTCCAGGAACGCGTGCTCGGCTCCGTCGTCTTCTCAGCCTCAACCAGCCACGAATTCGACCATGCCGAAGTCGAATTCCTCACCGCGCTCGTCTCCCAGGCCGCGACCACCGTCAAAGCCCTGCGCCTAAACGCTGAATTGCGCGAAGCCGACCAGCGCCTCCGTGCTATCCTCGCCAACGCCCCCGTCCTCATCTGCGTCCTCGATCGCACCGGCCTCGTCTCCCTGCTCGAAGGCCCCGGCCTCGACGCCGGCGGCCTCACCGACCTCACCTACGTAGGCAAATCCGTCTTCGATCCGGACATCCCCTTGCCACGCGCGCTTGCCCTCGAACTCCAGGAAAGCCTCAAGAAATGCCTGGCCGGCACCCCTCACTCCACCCGTGGCCGTTGGGGACGGCGTGACTACGAAGCCCAGTACGCACCCCTTCGCGATGACGCCGGTGTCCCCACCGGCGCGATCTGCGTCGCCCTCGACGTGACCGAACGCGTCCGCGCCGAGCGTGACCTCCTCGAACTCAACAGCCGCCTCGAGGAGGCACACGCCGCAGCCCTTCAGCTCGCCGAAAAGGCCGAACAGTCCGCCCGCGCCAAATCCGAATTCATCGCCAACACCAGCCACGAGATCCGTACCCCCATGAACGGCGTTATTGGGATGACCGGCCTCCTCATGGACACCGCCCTCAATTCCGAACAGCGTGAGTACGTGGAGACTATCCGCGACAGCGCCGATGCCCTCCTCACCGTCATCGATGACATCCTCGACTTCTCCAAGCTCGAAGCCGGCAAGATGAGCATGACCGTCGAAGACTTCGATCTCCGCACCGTCGTCGAAGAGGTCGGAGACCTGCTCGCTCCTTCCGCCCACAAAAAGGGCCTCGAGTTCACCTTCTCCATGATCCCGCCCGACTTCCCCTCAGCCGTCCGCGGCGACCCCGGCCGCCTCCGGCAGGTCCTCGTGAACCTTGTCGGCAACGCCCTCAAATTCACTGAGACAGGCGAAATTGGCATCGGGGCGACGATCTCGACCGAATCCCCGGACACCCTCACCGTCCTCCTCGCCGTCACCGACACCGGCATCGGCATCCCGGAAGAGCGCCAGACAGCCATCTTCGACAGCTTTACACAGGTGGACGGCACCTCTACCCGAAAGTACGGCGGGACCGGGCTCGGACTCACCATCTGCAACCAGATCGTCCGCCTCATGGGCGGCAGGATCGGCGTCCACAGCCGCGTCGGCGAAGGAAGCTCGTTCTGGATCGAAATCCCATTCGCCAAGCAGGCCGTTGTTCCCATCCGCCGCGAACGCGCCGATTCGCTAGGGCGCTCCCGGGTGCTCGTCGTCGACGACAACGCCACCAACCGGCGCATTCTTCGCGAACAGCTTCGTTCGTGGGGCTGCGAGTCCGTGGAGGTGGCTGGAGCGATGGAAGCCATCACCGCCCTCCACGCTCCCGGCGACCCCTTCGCCCTCGTCCTCATGGATTACCAGATGCCCGAAGTCGATGGTCAGGACGCCACGGCGATGATCAAAGCAGACCCACGTTTCGCCAATCTTCCCGTGATTCTGCTCTCTTCCGCCGGGCTCCTGGAAAAGCAAGAAGCCGCCGCTCGCGGCTTCGCCGCGGCCCTCGCCAAGCCCGTCCGCCAATCCCAGCTCTACAACGCCATGCTCGAAGCCCTCGGCGCTGTCCCCGTATCCGCAACCGCCTCGGCAACGGCCGCTTCCGCCGCCACGTCCAGCGCTGAACAAACCGGTCCCGCGGCCAAGGCCGCCCCGCTCCACCTCCGCGTGCTCCTCGCCGAAGACAACGCCATCAACCAGAAGGTCGCCGTCCGGATGATGGAAAAATGGGAATGCGCCGTCTTCGCCGTCGATAACGGCAACGACGCCTTGCGTGCCCTCGAATCCAGCAGCTACGACGTCGTCATGATGGACTGCCACATGCCTGGCCTCGACGGCTACGAAACCACACTCGAAATTCGCCGCCGCGAACGCATCACCGGCAAACATTTGCCGATCATCGCAATGACCGCCAACGCCCTCGAAGGCGATCGCGACCGCTGCCTCTCGGTCGGCATGGACGATTACGTTCGCAAACCCGTCAAGCCCGCCGAACTATGGACAGCCCTCCATACCTGGAGCGAACGCCAGCGTTCCATCGAGCAGGTCAAACCAGCCGAATGTCAGGATGCCTGCCCGCTCGACCTCGTCCAGCTCGAACAGGCCAGCGGCGATGACCCGGAACTCGCCGAAGAGCTCACCGGCGAATTCTGGCGCGCCCTCCCGCAATCCGCTCAGGACCTTCGCCAGGCCGTCGCCGATGCCGATGCCTCGGCCCTCGTCCTCGCCGCCCACCACCTCAAAGGCAGCTGCTGGGCCATCGGCGCAGGCCCGCTCGGCGCAGTCCTCGCCCGGCTCGAAAGTGTGGGCAAGGCCGCAAACCTCGAAGACGCTCCCGAACTGCTCGCTCGCTTCGAAGCAGAAACCGAACGGCTCCACGAGTTCTGTGAACGCAGCCTTCCGGGACGCGCCGCATGAAAGCGCTCGTAGTCGACGACGACACGGTCTCCGCACTCGTGCTCCGAAAGACCCTCGAGCACCTCGGCCATGAAGCCATCGTCGCCTCCGATGGCTGGGAAGCAGCACGCCTCTACGACCAAACGGCCTTCCCCGTCGTCATTTCCGACTGGATGATGCCGCGCATGGACGGCCTTGACCTGTGCCGCCACATCCGTTCCTCCGCTCCCGATTCCTACACCTACGTCATCCTGCTCACCGCGAAAACGCAGCGCAACGACCGCCTCGAAGCGCTCCAGGCAGGCGTCGACGACTTCCTCACCAAGCCCCTGGACCGCGCCGAGCTAGCTGCCCGCATCACCGTCGCTGGCCGCATCGTCTCGTGGGATACCCAGCTACGGGAATTGAACGCTTCCCTGCTCAAGAGCAAGGAGGCCATGATTGGCCAGGCCCTCGAACTCGAACGCATGCGCTGCGAGGCTGAATACCTCGCCACCCACGATGGTCTCACCGGCCTCCTCAGCCGCCGCGCCTGGTTCGACCTCGCCCTCTCCAGCCGCCCTGCCGCCCTCGCCATGTTCGACATCGATAACTTCAAAGTCATCAACGACCGCTTCGGGCACCCCGCAGGCGACGAAGTCCTGCGCGAAGTCACTCGCCGCCTGCGCAACGCGGTCGAACCCGCCGGGCTCCTCGGACGGCTGGGCGGGGAAGAGTTCGGTGTCCTCTTCGATGTCCCCCTCGTGGAAGCGCAGGAACTCTGCGCCCACGCTGTCAGTGAAGTCGGCGCCGCCCCGGTGCGGTACTCCTCCAGCGGCGCGACCTACGACGTCGCTGGCCTGCAGCCGGTCACTCGCGTGTCCGTAACGGTCAGCGCCGGGCTATCTCCCTGGCTCCGTGGCACCCTCACCCGCGAAGACTCCGTTGCCCGCACCTACGAAGCCGCCGACCAGGCCCTCTACGAAGCAAAACGCGCCGGCCGCCATCGCCTCGTCGTCCAGCTCCCCGCCGCCGCCTAAACCACCCAATCCCCAACCGCCCGCGCCCGCCCTCGCCTACTTGCGGACTCGGAACCGGAGGATGGTCACGCCGCCCGAATGCATGGTGCTGACCGGTTCCAGGTCGATCCTGGCGAGTCCCGGGGCCGAGAACCGGGTGCCGTCGCCCAGCAGCACCGGCAAGACGTACACGAGGATCTCGTCGACGAGCCCACGCCGCAGGCACTGGCCAGCCACGTCCGCCCCAAGGATCTCCACGTTCTTGCCGCCCGCTGCTTCCAGTGCTCGAGCGACCACTTCCTCGACGTCACCGGCGAGGTACGTAACCGCCGGATCCACCGTCTCGGGCGGTCTATGGGTGAGCACGAACGTGGGCCCAGAGAAGGGGTACCCTTCGTCGCTAGATGCCTCCCCTCGCTGCTTGTTGGCGGCCATCCTGTTGCCGACATCGTCCGTCCGCCGGCCGACGACCATGGCCCCGGTGGCAGCCGCGGCCTCCGCCACCCACGGCGCGTTCGGCGGCATAAAGTCGAAGATCCAGTCCATCGAATCGCCCGGACCAGCGATGAAGCCGTCAAGCGACATTGCCCGGTTCACCACCACCTTGCCTTGTCCGGTGCTCGTGGCGGTCAAGCTATTCCTCCGAAGGACTTGGCGCAGCGGTTGTCTTCCGTGCTGGCGCCTTTTGGGCCTTATCCTTGCCATCCGCGTGGTCGTGGCACGTCACCGATTTTATCTGGATTGCCCATCTTCGCCTACGGTGAGCCCGCAGCGGTCGCCCGGGCCTGGTCCTGGCCCAGCAATGATGCAGCTGACGTCCTCGGTAAGTCCGCATAAGCCTCTTCGACCGCATTCCGGTCGAACGTGAAGTCGCTGCTGTCCATCACAAGCGCGGCCCGAACCT
>DATNET010000437.1:0-9701 GCA_035606745.1 Tepidiformaceae bacterium | reverse complement strand
CCTGCACCGAACACATCCTTACCGCGCTTGCGACGGTCATGCGCGAGCGCTTTGGCATAGCGCACGTGACCCTCCAACCAGAAACAGAAGTGCTGCACGAGGCGATGGAGTGCTGCACGAGCCCCGACAGCGGCAGGCTCGGCGAAGCCCCGCACATCCACGCCCTCGCCGGCATCGCCACCCGTGAACGGCGCCGAGTGACCGAAACGCCTCCACCACCGGCTCGTGGCTGGACCCGCCGGCGCATCCTCGCGGCTGCGGGCGGGACGGTGGCCGTCGCCGCCGCCGGGGGTGCTGGAGCGGCATGGGCGGTGAATCGCGGAAGCCGCTCCAACACCGTGGGCATGCCAACGTCCGCCACGAAAGCGTTGGTTCCGGCGTCTGCGACGCCTGCAAGTACCCCAACGCCCGTTCATCCCCGCGGCGGGACGGCGAAGCTTGTCAGCCCCGACTCCTTTAGCTTCGATACCTTCGATACGCAGCGCACCGGTGAGCCCACCGTTGTCGAGGTCCTCGGCCGCACCCATTCGCGCCTGCTGCAGTGGACGAACTTCGCCGGCGCGAAGCTCTCTGGCGACCTCGCCGCGAGCTGGGAACAGCCAGACGAACAGACGCTCATCCTCCATCTCGACCCACTGGCACGCTGGCACGACAAACCCCCCGTTGGGGGCCGGCTGGCCGACGCCGCCGATGTCGTGGCGCACCTCAAACGCATGCTCTCGCTGGCCAATGACGAGTTGCCGTTGAATCAGCGCGCGACGGACTACGCCTCAATCGCGGATGTCTCGTCGCCGGAAGGCGCGCTCGTGAAGCTGACGATGAGCCTCCCCGACCCATTCATGCTCGGCACGCTCGCCGGACGATTCGCGCTAGTGCAGGCGCCCGAAGCGGTGAAGGCGTTCGAGGCGCACTGGCAGGACGCCACCGCGCAGCAGGTAATCGGTACCGGGCCATTTGTCTACACAGGCGCCGACGGTGGCCCGCTCACGTTTGCGGCGTTTCGTGGCGGCCACCGCGCCCCGTTGCTCGATGCGCTCACCGTTAGCGGCCCCAGCGACGACCCCGCGCCGTTCGAGGCTAAAACCATCGATGAGCTGCTCACCCGCGATCGACGCGATGCCGACGCTGTGCGCCAGGCGCTGGGAGACAAGGTGGACGAGCTGTCGCGCTTCGAAGACAGCCCCGTCGTCACGACGTTTTTCGCGGGTGGGCCGCCCTGGGATAGCGCTGGTCTCACCCTTGCTCTGAGCGCGGCCCTTAACCGGCGGGAACTCGCTTCACGGCTGTTCGGCGGCCGGGCCGCCGCCTCTGGACCTGTGAGCCCGGCAACGCCGGCCTTCGCCCTGGACGATAAGCAACTCGCCGCCTATCCCGGCTTCCGTGATGACTACCAGGCCGATGTAGGCGACGCCCGCCGACGCTGGCAGGCCGCCGGCGGCCCGGGCCTGGGCACCGTCACGATCGACTTCCCGAGCATCTTCGACCCGCGCTACAGTGCCAGCTCAGTCGTCATCGGTATGCTCAACGACGCGCTCGGAAACCAGTTCCGCCCGGCCGTCGAGACCTACACCACCATCTCGCAAAAAGCGGCGGGGAAGAAGTACGGCAACGGCACAGCCGCGCTCTGGTTCGGCTGGGCACCGCCGCTCGACCTCCCGGACGCGTCCCGCTACCTGCTCGAAACGTACCTGGCCAGCTCCGCAAACGGCCAGGCGACCGGCCTGCGGGCGGACCTCGAATCTCCATCGTTGGCCCGGATTGCGACGGAGTTCGACATCGATCGCCGAGCGGCCCTCGCCGTGCAGGTGGGCAAGGACATCCTCGCGAGTGGGGGCGCGGGCCTCCTGCCCTGGCTTCTGCAGCGCAGCGAACTCTTCCGATGGCCGCATTTCCACGGCAGCGAGCCCACGCCGTTCTGGCCCCAGCACCTGGATTCCACGGCGTGGCTTGACTCAGCCTGAACGAAGCCGACCCTCGTCCTGTACCGGGCCACATAACGCCGCGCCATATACGTGGCCTACGCAACGGCCTCGAGCCACCGCCAACACCCCCGTTTGGTCAATAGCTCGGATGCATCATATTGACTGTGGGTTACCCGATCGTATACTCCGCCCATCCGGAAGTGGCCGCGCGGCGTACTGACTTCAAACGCCGTGGCAGAGTTCGACAGTCGACAAGGGAGGCCGCTTTCAGACGTCAGCACAACATACGCTCGAGCCGGCCCGCTCATACTGGCGGCTCGATGGTGCGAATCCGGTTTTCACCAAGAATCCACTCGCGGACGCGAATCATGTATGATCCGCGCCCATTGGGTGTCACGAAGAGGAGCTCGCCATGGGTAGATACATTGTCCGGCGGATGCTGATCAACATTCCCGTCCTCTGGCTGATCGTTACGCTCGTGTTTTTTGCCACAAGCGTGCTTCCCGGCGACTTCGTTGCCCAGCGCATTGCTGCCTCCAACCCCCTCGGCGGGCAGAACCAGGCCGAACAGATCGCAACCGTCAAGAAAGAACTCGGCATCAACCAGCCTATCGGCCGCCGATACGTGACGTACCTCTGGAACACCGTCCATGGCGATCTCGGCATCTCCTATCGCACGCGCCAATCGGCCTTCGGCCAGTTCCGCGACGCGCTCCCATACACGCTTCAGCTCTCGATCATCCAACTCATCATCGGGCTCCTGATCAGTCTGCCCATCGGGATCATATCCGCGGTCAAACAGGACACCATGACCGACTACGTACTGCGCGTTTTCGCGATCCTGGGCGTAGCTGCGCCCTCTTTCTGGGTCGCGACGTTGCTGCTGCTCTACACCGTCCGCTATCACCTCTTCACCATTGACTTACTTGGGCAACCCTTACTCTGGCAGCATCCTGCTGCCAGTTTCAAGCTTTACATCATTCCCGGCCTCGCAGGCGGCATCGCCTCCGGCGCCGGCGTGATGCGGCTACTGCGCTCGCAGATGCTCGAAGTGCTCCGCCAGGACTACATCCGCACAGCCTGGTCGAAAGGGTTGCGCCAGCGCGCCATCATCGTCCGCCACGCCTTGAAGAACGCCATGATCCCGGTGCTCACCATCATCGGCCTCACCGTTGCGAGCCTCATTAGCGGCAACGTCGTGTTCGAATACCTCTTCGGGATCCCCGGCATCGGCGGCCGCATCCTTACCGCTATCAATGCCCGCGATGTCCCGGTCGTCCAGGCATTCGTCCTCATTATTTCGGCCTTCGTGGTCGTCGTGAACCTCGCCGTTGATGTCCTTTACGGCTGGCTGGACCCCCGGATTCAGTACTCCTAGGAGCATATGAGATGGCGCAACAACCGATAGCAATCGAACAGACGGCTCCCCGCGAGTTCCGCTCTAAAAGCGACCGGCCAACCCCCGTCCGCTGGACGTTCGCCTTCTTCTCCTTCTTCAAGGACAAGCCCCTGGGCGGGTTCGGCCTTGCGCTCGTGTTGATCATCATCCTGATCGCATTCCTCGCGCCCGTCATCCAGCGGTACGACCCCACCCGGGCGTTCTCGGTACCGAACGCGCAGTACGATCCCGCCATCGCCGCGCGGGCGCTCGTCGACCCGAACGTGAAGCTGCTTTACCCGGCGGAAAAGTACACCGAAGGCGCCATCGGCCCCCAAAACCCATCCATGAAGCACTGGTTCGGCACCGACAAAGCGGGCCGTGACGAATACTCCCAGGCCGTCCACGGCGCCCAGCTTTCCATGCTCGTCGGGATCGGCGCTTCCGCCATCGCAATGGTCTTCGGCTTGCTCTTCGGCATAACCAGCGCCTACTTCGGCGGCACCGTCGATATGGTTATCCAGCGCATGACCGATGCGCTGCTTGCGTTCCCCGCCCTCATCCTGCTCCTACTGTTCGTCCAGGTCGTCCAAACCCCGAATAAGTAC
Organism: Tepidiformaceae bacterium; assembly: GCA_035606745.1. Classification (GTDB taxonomy): domain Bacteria; phylum Chloroflexota; class Dehalococcoidia; order Tepidiformales; family Tepidiformaceae; genus DATNET01. Next base: position 5,793 of record DATNET010000437.1, on the reverse strand, counting down.
TACATCACCTTAGCCCTGGGCATAGTTGGGATATCCCAGGTCATACGCATTGTTCGAAGTGCCGTGCTCCAGGCCCGGCAGGAGCAATACGTCCTCGCCGCGGAGGTCGTTGGTGCGTCCGACTCTCGCATCATGCTCCGCCACATCCTGCCAAACATCATGGCCCCCACGATCGTGATCTTCACTATCGCCATCGGCGCCTACATCCTCGCGGAAGCCTCGCTCTCGTTCATCGGCCTCGGCGACCCGACAGCGATCTCGTGGGGCCACATGCTCAACGATGGCCGTACGCTCACCACGAAGCCGTGGCTCTCAATCGTTCCGGGCGTCGCCATCATGCTCGCCGTGCTCGGCGCAAACCTCGCCGGCGATGCCCTCCGCGATGTCCTCGACCCACGCCTTCGCGGCCGCGGCGGCAACACCGGCTTCTAGCCGCCGGCACAGGACCCATACACGGGGCGCCGCTCGGATGACGACGGCGCCCCGATGTCTTTTGATCGTTGGTCGCTCCTTGCGCCCCGTGGTGGTTAGGCCATCCCGGCGTCGCCGACGAATGTAGCCTCCGCCCATCTGGCGCAAGCATCTCCCGCCGCCACATAATGCAAATAGGAGGACGACAATGAGTGCTGTAACACAACTGGGCTACCTCGGCCTCGGCGTGCGAGACCTCGGCGAATGGCGTAACTACGCCGAAACCACCCTCGGCCTCCAGGCTCTCAACGGCGACAACGGCGCGATGCTCCTGCGCATGGACGACAACCACCATCGTTTCGCGCTCCACGAAGACACCCGCGACGACATCCTCTATAGCGGCTGGCAGGTCGATACGCCCGCCGCGCTGGAGGCGATGGGCACACGGCTCGAAGCGGCCGGTGTAACGGTCACCCGCGGCTCAACAGCTGACCTGGAACAGCGCCACGTCCGCGGCCTCATCCGCTTCGAAGACCCGGACGGCCATCAGCTCGAAGTCTTCCACGGCCCGGAGCTCGCGGCCTCGCCGATGCCCGCCGTCAAGGACGGCACGAGCTTCGTCGCCGGCGACCAGGGCCTGGGCCACTTCGTCCTCGCCACCTCCGACCTCGCCCGGACGATGGACTTCTACACGAACTTCCTCGGCATGAAAGTCTCCGACTTCGTGTTCCAGGGCCGCCTTCGCCTTGGCTTCCTTCATTGCAATCCGCGCCACCACAGCATCGCCTTCGTCGAATATCCTGGCGCCCCCAAACGCGCCAACCACTTCATGCTCCAGCTCGACAACATCGACGCGGTCGGCCGCACCTGGGACAGCGTCCAGGAGGGCACCGCGCCGGTCATCGCTACGCTTGGCCGCCATAGCAACGACGAGATGGTCTCCTTCTACATGCGCAACCCATCCGGCTTCGGCGTCGAATATGGCTGGGGCGCCCGCGAAATCGATGACAGCTGCTGGCAGGTGACGGAGTACAACGTAGGCAGCTGGTGGGGCCACAAACCCGCACGCCGCCCCGCCGCCGCGCCCGCGTAGACATACCCTTTGCTACTCCCGCGAGCTCGACCTAACGGCCTATGATTTCCGCGGCAAATCGCTCCATCGCCGCCTGGCGGCCTTTCGCGCCTCCCCGAGCGGTAATGTCCAGCAGCAGATGCGACACACCCGCATCCGCGTAGCGGCCGATCTGTTCGAGCACCTGATCGGCGCTCCCCTGCAGCGACTTCGCCGGGTCCGTCATGCCATCGAAATCGAGGTACAGGCGCACCGAGAGGGTTAGGCTCTCCGGGTCGCGGCCGAACTCCTCCGCGAACGCTTTCACTCGTGACCAGTGCTGCTGAATCGCCTCCAGCGGCTCGAACGCAACATGGAACGCATCGCCGTAGCGTCCGGCCCGTCGGAATGCTGGCTCTGTATCGCCGCCCACCCACACCGGGATATGCCCGCGCACCGGCTTCGGCTGAAAGCCCAGCGCTGGGAATCGGTAGAAGCGTCCTTCGTACGAAGGTTGCGGTTCGTTGAAAAGCTCCTCAAAGATCTCGAGCTGTTCGTCTCCCCGGGCGCCGCGGTGGTCGAACGGCATGCCCAACGCTTCGAACTCCTCCCGCATCCAACCCACGCCGACGCCAAGGATGGCGCGGCCTCCAGAGAGCACGTCAAGCGTCGCCAGGAGCTTAGCCGTCTGCACCGGCGGGCGATACCCAAGGATGAGCACGGTCGTGCCCAGGCGCAGCCTCTCCGTGCACGCAGCGACGAACAGCAACGTCCCTAAAGGGTCCAGCCACGGCGTATTGAACGGTGCCGGGAAGTCGCCATTGGCGGTGTAGGGATACCGGCTTTCGATCGCCGTCGGCCAGGCGATGTGGTCGCTCACCCAGCCCGAATGAAACCCCAGGCTGTCCGCCAACTTCGCGAACTCCACGAGCGTTTCGCGGTCCGCCTCATGCCCGATGTGCGGCAAGTGGACGCCATACTCCATGACAAGAGCCCTCCAATTTCGCTGGGGAAGCGGCCGAATCCTACCACGAAATGAATGGTCTCCAGCGCCCGGCCCGGTCGAGCGGGGTAACACGCGTTACGCCAGCGCGCTAAAGTACAACTACGATACTCCGCGGATCCCGGACCGGCTCCGTGAGGGTCGAACGGCGTGCTCAACACGGCATATCAGCGAGCGTAAACAGACGATGACACAGTTGCGTGGCGCGATTTCCTTCGGTGCATGCGCACCAGCATGGGGCCTGATCGACCGTTGACCGGCGCGAGCCTGCGCGGCCAGGCTTCTCCCGAGTGGATGGATCGTGACGTCGAACTCCTGATCCTCGCTCGACTCTTTATGAGCGCCGGGCGCGGCCTTGCCGGCGTCATGGTGCCAATCTACCTCGCGAAAATCGGCTTCGACGGCAGCACCCTCGGCATCCTCTTTGCGGTCACGGCCATCGTTTCCGCCCTTCTGACCAGCGCCGTCGCCTTCCTCTCCGATCGGCTGGGTCGAAAATTGTTCATCATCGGTGTGCCGCTGCTCGCCGCTGCTGCTGCCCTGGTCTTCGCCATAACGAAAAACGATGCGATCGTCTTCGTCTTCGCCGCCCTTGGGTCATTCGGGCGCGGCGCGGGCGCCGGCGGCGGCTCCGTCGGCCCCTACCAACCCGCGGAACAGGCATACCTCGCCGATTCCGTCCCCGCGAACGTCCGGAATAGCCTCTTCGGGCGTGTCGCTTTCGCTTCCTCGCTTGGAGCGGTGGTCGGCGTAGGTGTCCTCGCCTGGATCCCCGACATCGCCGTCCACTTCGGCCTCAGCGAACTGAACGCCTACCGTCCCGCGTTCATCGCGCTCTCGCTCGTCTCACTGACGGCCGCCTTCCTCCCGCTTCCGATAGCTCCCCGCAGGGCCTCGGTCCCGAAGGGACGCCGGGGCCTGGGTCTGACGCTCCCAAGGAAGTCGTGGCCCGTCTTGCTCCGCCTCTGGCTCACCAACTCCTTGAGCGGTGCGGCGATTGGCTTCTTCGGGCCATTCATTACGTATTGGTTTTACAAGCGCTTCAACGCCGGCCCAGGCACCGTCGGCACCCTCTACGCCATCATCAACATCGGTTCGATGGCCTCCACCCTGAGCGCTGCCCGCATCGCCACCAGCCTCGGCGCGGTCAAGACGATCGTCCTGACGCGCCTCGTGGCCGCCGTCCTCATCGTCCCCATGGTCCTATCGCCGCACTTCTGGATCGGCGGGGCAATCTACTTCATCCGCCTCATGATCCAGCGCGTGGGCATGCCCTTGCGCCAATCCTACGTCATGGGCGTCGTCCCGCCAGAGGAACGTGCCCTCGTCGCCGGCCTATCGAATCTCCCGGCACAGGCCACGTCGGCCACCACGCCGGCACTGGCGGGCTACCTCTTCGACCACGTGGCGATGTCGCTTCCGTTCGAAATTGGCGCCTTCGTCCAGGGCATGAGCGCAGCCGTCTACTGGGCGTTCTTCCGCAACCTGCGCCCGCCGGAAGAGACCGTGGAAGTCGTCGAGGCGTCCCTCACGGCCGCCGAAGTGGAGGTCGAAGAGGTCGCGCCCGGCGGCTCGGCATAGGTCTACTCGACGATTTCGGAGGAATGCCCGGTCGCCGCAAGAAAGATGAACTCGAGCGGCTCCGCTCCGTCGGCGGCATGGATGTGCGCCTCCCCTTTGGGGATCCACACGACCATGCCCGGCCGCAGGTGGTGCGTCTCCGTGGGTGTGCTCACCTTTCCCGCTCCGCCCGTGATGATGATGTATTGGTCGGAGTTATGCGTATGCAGCGCCGAGACCGTACCCGGCTCGTAGCGCCCCTTCGAAAGGTGATTGTTGCCGAGCACGCGGTCGAACAATGGCTGCAGCGTTGCCTTGCCCATGATGAACGGGCGCGCGCGGGGCAGCGGCGGCGCCGTGCGCGAGGTGTAGGTCATCTTCGCGTGCAGCAGGCGCTCATCCAGGTCGTCCCGGCCCAACGCCACGATGTACTCGGGCTTGCCCTCTACCGAAATCTCTTCCTGTGCCATCTGGTCCCCCACGTCGTGGGCGGCGAGCCATGAGCGCCGCCGCGATGGCGCATTATGCCCCGTGCACGGCCCCGCAGTCAGCATCCGCCGCTGCGATCGCTCGCGCCTCATGCTCCGGGCCACGCCCAAGCCGAGGCGACCCCTAACCGGCCCTGGCACCCACTCCTGAATCGCTTTACCTGTCACGAATTTTCATCGTACGAAGGCTTGTACCTCGTGACGAATCTCTCCCGGTGGCCTACTGTTGACATGGGAGTTCCGCTATGCCAGACAAGATGGAACGGGAAATCGAAGAAATCCTGGCGCGGCTGGACAAAGATAGTCCTGGGCCGCAAGACCCGGCGCCGCCAATTTCGATCATGGCGCGCCGAAAGAAGGCGCCCGGCAGGGCGGAACAATTCCGTCGTGCGCGCGCGGAAGTAGGCAGCAGCCTGGGGAATGGGGCACTCGCCGCCATTAGCCCGACGACGCTCCTCTTCGCCGGCGCCGGCGTTATGGTCGCGGGCCTTATCCTCTCCAACTTCTGGCAGCCCCTCATCTGGGCCTCGTTTGCTGGCGTCGTCCTCTTCCTTGCTGCCTTCCTCTGGTCGTTCAAGCGCACGCCACAAATGACGAGGGGCGGCGGCACCGGCGCCCCAACACCGAAGGGCCATTACTGGCGCGACCGCTACATCGAATACACCCCGGACGACTCCGGCGCCATGACACGCCTTAAGAGACGCTTCCGGCGGAAGTGACAGGGGTAGCCCGCCCGCTTCGGGCTCGTCCCGGCGGCGCTACTCTCGCCCTATCCGTCCGTGTTCGTTAGGCTGACTCCCACCATGCGCGGTGCCGTCTCCGCCTGCCCGCTCCACCAACCGGGGCAGGGCGGCTGCGACGTGACCACCGCAGCCTAAACCGAAGGATGACTCACACCATGGGAAACGCTGGAGAGGTGGAAATCCCACCGCCATCGCTCGACGATGTCCTCTACGAACGACGCGACGCGTCCGCTGTCATCACCCTCAACCGCCCGGTTGTCCTGAACGCGATCAACTGGTCGATCCTCCGGCGCTTGTTCTGGGCGTTGGAAAAAGCCGAGACGGACGACGATGTGAAAGCGATCATCCTCACGGGCGCCGGCCGCGCATTCTCGGCTGGCGGCGACATTCAGTCGACGCCGCCGCCCGACAAGGATCCGACTCCCGGCGGCAGCCAGATCACGATGAAGATCTGGTCGATGCCCAAGCCTGTGATCGCCGCCGTCCGTGGCTACGCCGTAGGCCAGGGCAACGAGCTCGCGGGCATCTGCGATTTCA
>DATNET010000433.1:0-9938 GCA_035606745.1 Tepidiformaceae bacterium | reverse complement strand
CATGACGCTGGTGGCGCCGTTGCCGAGCGGGCCGTAGATGATGTAGCTGTGGCCCGTAATCCAGCCCACGTCGGCGGCGCAGCAGTAGATATCGTCTTCGCGCAGGTCGAAGACGTAGCGGTGCGTGACCATGCAGTAGAGCAAGTATCCGGCCTGGGTATGCACCGCGCCCTTTGGATTACCCGTCGAGCCGGAGGTATAGAGGATGAAGAGTGTGTCTTCCGCGTCCATGGGTTCCGGCACGGCCTCGTTTGCCTTGCCGCGGAGTTCGTCGTCCCACCATGTGTCGCGCCCTGGCTCCATGTTGACCTGGCCGCCCGTGTGCTTATAGACGATACAAAACTCGACGCTGTGCCCTGGCGCATGGAGGGCGGCGTCGACGTTGTTTTTCAAGGGCACCGTGCGCCCGCCGCGGAGCCCTTCGTCCTGCGTGATGATGGCCCGGCACAGTGAGTCGTCGACGCGGTCGCGGATAGAGCGCGGGCTAAAGCCACCGAAGATAACCGAGTGGATGGCGCCGATACGCACGCAGGCAAGCATCGCGACGGCCAGCTCGGGCACCATGCCCATGTAAATAGCCACGCGGTCGCCCTTGCCGATGCCCCTTGCGCGAAGGGCGTTCGCCATCCGGCAGGTCTCTTCGTATAGCTGCCGGTAGGTCAAGGAGCGGTTGTTTCCGGGCTCGTCGCCCTCGGACAGGATGGCAACTTTATCGCCGCGGGTGGCCAGGTGGCGATCGAGGCAGTTCACCGAGACGTTGAGCTTGCCGCCGAGAAACCAGCCGATCTTGCCGGCCACGAGGTCCTCTTCGCAGACGGTGTGAAATGGCGCCATCCAATCGATGTAGGTGTTCGCCATTTCCGTCCAGAACCCGTCGCGGTCGCGGATGCTGCGGTCATAGAGTTCGCGGTACTGTTCGAGCGATTGAATGATGGCGCCTTCTCGGGCGCGCTCGGGCGGCGCATAGGATTCGTGGACCGGCAGGCCAACTTCGGTCGTCTTCGGCACGGCGTTCATCCTCCAACGAGATCCGGACGCAGCATTGGCCGCGGGTGGCGGCGACAGCGTCCTCGGGTAGATGGCCCCATTCTAACGACTTCCAACGCGGCTCGCCGGATTCAGGGCACGGACGGGTCGTATTGGGTGGCGATGTGGCCGGCCGCTTTCAGTGCGGCGTATTCGGCGTCGCTGACTTTCAGGACATCGCGGTACACGTAGTCGTTGTGTTCACCGAAGGTCACGGGCGGCTGATAGAAGTCGATTGGCGTTTCGGGGAACTGCCACATCGGCCCCATGAACTCGTAGCCCTCTTCTGCGCCTTCGAACGACTGCCGCCGGAAGAAACCGCGCTCGCGCAGGTGGGGGTCGTTGAAGATCCGCGACGCTTCGAGGACGGGCGCGGCGGCAATGCCGGCGCCCTGCAAGAGGTGCATGACCTCGTAGTCCTCTCGCTCCGCGGTGAACGCGGCGATGTGGTGGTCGATTTCGCGGAAGTGCTCGGCACGGCCGTCGTTGGTTGCGAACCGCGGATCGGCCGCCCACGCCGGATTACCGAGCGCATGGCCGAACGCTTGCCACTGCTCATCGGTTTCGACGTGGATGGAGACCCAGTGGTCATCCATCGTCTCGGCCGTACCAGGCGATTGGGCCGGGTACACGCCGCAAGGGAACCGCCCGTGGACGTCCCGGTTGCCGATTGCTGTCTGGACGTTGCGGTTGAGGCTGTAATCCATCACTGCCTGGGTGAACATGGAAGCTGCGTTTTCGGCCTGCGCAATTTCTATGAGTTGACCTTCGCCGGTCTTGTCGCGGTGCCAGATCGCGGCCATGACCGCGAATGCGCCCTGCGCACCTGCGAGGTAATCACCCGAGTAGATCGCGGTATTTGCCGAAGGGTCGGCGTCGTCATAGCCGCGCAGCAACGTGTGGCCCATGACGGCTTCGAGATGGACCCCAAGCGCCCGTGCGTGGGCGTATGGCCCCGTACTGCCATAGGCTGGCACGCGCACCATGATGATCTTTGGGTTGGCTGCTTTCAGCCAGTCGTACGTGATGCCGAGCTTTTCCATCGTGCCGGTTGCGTTGTTTTCGTACACGACGTCGGAGATCGCGACGAGCCGGCGCAGGACGTCCATGCCCTCGGGCCGCCGCAGGTCGACCGTGAAGCTGCGCTTATTGCGGTAGAGACTGACGAACGTTGGGCTGTAGTTCCAGGGCTTTTCGCCCAGTTCGTTGCGGGGCATCCCGCCCGCCCATGCAATGGAGCGCTGCATGACGATTTCGGGCGGGTGTGCCATGGCGCCGCGCGTCATGGGCTGGAAGACGAACGGATTTTCTGGCTTGAGCACCTCGGCGCCGAGGTCCGCCAGTTGGAGCGTCGCGAACGGCCCCGCCCAGACGACGCAGAGATCGATGACGCGAATTCCCTCCAGTGGCTTGAGGCTCATCGTGCACCTCCAGCGGGGACCGCGGCCGTGGCCGCCTGTATTGCTGCATCGTCCAGCCCGGCTTCGCGGAGCACCTCTTCGGTGTGCTGGCCCAGGCGCGGCGCCGGACGCCGCATCTCCCATCCACCTTTGCCCATGATGAACGGCCTCCCAGGAATCTCAACACTGCCGAGATCCGGGTGGTCGACGCTCTGCCAGAACCCGCGATCTCGAAAGTGGTCGTCTTCGAACATGTCTTGCATGGTGAACAGGGGCGCACAAAGGACCTTCGCGCGGCGAGCCTCCGCCCAGGCTTCCCGTTTCGTACGTTCGAGGCACCACTGCAAGAAATGGACGTTCCACTCCTCGATCACGTACGGGTCCATCCGTTGCAACGGATCGATGAAGCGGGGGTCGTCGAGCCATTCCGCATGGTTCAGCATCTCTGCGACGCGGTCTGGATAGAGCCCGGCGTTGGTGAAATCGATGTAGCCGTCGGCGACCGGATAGATACCCTGGGGCATGCCCCCCGCGGAACTTGCTGCACGGACCGTTTTGCGGCCACTGAACTGATAGGCGATGGTTGTGGCGTGGCGGCGGTCGACGCCACCCGCCTGGGTTTCGGCGATCGATATATCCACGTGCTGGCCGACGCCATGGCGCTTGGAGGAGAAGAGCGCGCCCATCATCGCGACTGCGATCGAAGCGCCAGATTCGAACATCGCTGCTGTGCCGGCCATCTTGACCGGCTCGCGCTCGTTGAGGCCCATCGAGTACATTTCACCCATGAAACCGTACATAACGAGCTCGGTGGCCTGATAGTCGCGATAGGGGCCAGACTGGCCGAAGTTCGAAACCGAAATGAGTGGAAGTTCGGGATTGATGGCGTGGAAGAAGTCGTAGCCGATGCCGAGCCGATCGATGACGCCGGGCGCGAAGCTTTCGATGACGAGGTCGGCGTGGCCGGCCAGGGCTGCGAGCGCCTCACGGCCCGCGGAGGTTTTGAGGTCCAGCACGACTGAGCGTTTGTTGGAATTGATGTAAAAGAAGAGGCCGCTCTTTTCGGGGTGAGGAACGCCACCCTTGAACGGGCCTAAGGCACGGGTGATGTCACCACCGGGCTTTTCGATCTTGATGACGTTTGCGCCGAAGTCGGCGAAGAGTTTCGTCGCGTAGGGCCCGGCAATGTGGTGGGTGAGGTCGAGGACGGTGATGTCGTCGAGCGCCTGCATGGTGCCTCCTCAGAATAGTCGCGGACTCCGTGGCACTGGTGACGACAGGGGTTGCCGGTCGTGGCTCACGAGCTTCGCTTCAAGCTTCAGTGGGCGGAACTCTAGCAGAGCGGACGTGGTTATGCAGGTCGCCACGTTCTGCCGTACAGTTCCGCCCAACAACGCGGAGGTCTCGCATGGACAACGTATTTTCACTCGAGGGAAAGGTCGCGATCGTCACCGGCGCTAGCTACGGGCTGGGCCTGACGTTCGCTTCGGCATTGGCCGATGCCGGGGCCGAAATCGTCGTCACTGCTCGTAGCACCGACAAGCTTGAAGAGACGAAGGCGATGATCGAGTCGAAAGGCCGCCGCTGCACGGCCATTGGCTGCGATGTGACGGAGCCGGCGCAGGTGGCGGCGATGATGAAGCAGGCGTGGGACGAGTTCGGTCATGTCGACATCCTCGTCAACAACGCCGGCATCACCGACGCCCGTGGGCTCCGGTCCGAAAACTCCGAGCCGGAGACCTTCGCGAACATCTTGAACACGAACCTCACCGGCCTCTGGTACTGCTGTCATGCAGCCGCCCAGCACATGCTGCGGCAGGGTCACGGAAATATCATCAACATCAGTTCGATCTTCGGGGCGGGAGGGTTCGAAGGGCGAACGCCGGGATATTTCGCCTCGAAAGGCGGGGTGAACAACCTGACGCAGCTTTTGGCATGTGAATGGGCCGACCGTGGAATTCGCGTGAATGCGCTTGCCCCGCACTTTTTCGATTCGCCCATGACCCACCAGATCCTCTCGGATAGCGGGCTGCTGCAGCACCTTGAAGGGCGCACGCCGATGCGCCGAATCGGCCAGGCGGACGACCTCATCGGGCCGATTGTCTTCCTCGCATCGGACGCTTCCAAGTTCGTCAACGGTTGCATCCTGCCACTGGATGGCGGCCTGAACGCTGCCCACGGCTATCACCCCGGCCCGTACGTTTCGGACCTCTGGGACCCGGAGGGGCGAGGTAACCCCGTAACGCCCGAGACGCCTTGGCCCTGAGGGCCCTGCGAGGCGTCCAGCTCCTTGCGTTTTTCCGCTAGCCGCGGACTCGGGTATGGTTCGCCCCATAGCTGCGACGTGAGGAATTGGTATGGCTCGACACGAGGCCCGGTACGAAAATTGGCGTGACGACTTTCAATCCCGGTTGCGGACAGCCGACCAGGCGATGGAGGCGGTGCAGGAGGGCGACCTCGTCGGCATTTCGATCATCGCGCCCGGCGTGCTGACGGCGGCACTCGAACAGCGCATGCGAAAAGTTGGCCGGGTGGACCTGCGCACGCTGGCGCCGAACTTTCCGAACCTCTTCTCGCCCGAACTCAAAGGCGAGAAGGAGATCGAGATTTTCATCGGCGACGGGACGCGGCCGGCGCACGATGCACGCATTGCCACATACCTTCCCAACACGTTCATGCTTGGGATGAAGGCGTTCGATGCGTGCCGCCCGGAGGCGCGCATGCCCGATGTCTTCCTCACCCCATGCAGTGAGCCGAATGAGGCGGGCTACGTGCACTTCGGCGCGCACATGTGGCAGCGAAAGTCCTACACCCGTCGCTGCAAGACGACGATCGCCGCGATCGACCCCAACATGCAGCCCATGCACGGCGATATCTGGGTGCATGTGAGCGAGATTGCGTACTTCGTCCAGGGAGCGATTGGGAAGGTCGATATTGGTGCGGTTCGAGAGCGCATCGAGACCCAGTCGCCGGAAGGCGACCGCGCAGCACTGCTCGACCTGCTGTCGAAAGCGAGCCCCGACCAGATTGCGTTGGTCGAACCGATGTTCCACATGCTGCCGCCGAGCCTGCTGGCGCCAGCGTTTGGCATCACCCAGGTCGACGCCGCCGCTCAGGCGATCGCCGACAACATCCGAGGCCTTATCCGCGATGGCGACACGATCCAGGTCGGCGTCGGCGCCCCGAGTTCATTGATGTTCAAGGCGGGCGCGTTCGATGATGCGCACCACCTCGGGCTGCATACGGAACTCGGTTCGCCAGGGCTGGCAAGGCTCTGGCAGCGGGGCATCCTCGATGGCTCGATGAAGACGGTCCACAAGAATCATGGTGTCGCGGTGGCCTGGACAGGCTGCGATGGCGAAGACCTCAACATTATTCGCGACAACCCGTTCTTCGAGTTGTACGACCCGGACTACTTGCTGAACCCGCTGCTGATGGGCCAGAACCACCAAATGACGAGCATCAACAGCGCCATCGCCGTTGACGTCCTCGGGCAGATAGCGAGTGAGGACCGCTTCGGCGGCCACATGGTCAACGGTACGGGAGGCCAGCCCGATACCCACATCTCGGCTGCACTCTGTGCAAATGGCCGTGCCATCACCGTCATGCCATCGACGGCGCTGGAAGGGACGCTCTCAAAAGTGGTGGTGCGTCACGATGCGGGCACCCTCGTCACAATCCCGCGTTACCTGGCAGACACAATCGTGACGGAATTTGGCGTGGCACGCCTGCTGGATAAAAACCATCGGCAGCGCGCCGAAGAGATGATTAGCATCGCCCACCCGGATTTCCGGGCGGAGTTGCGGCGCGAGGCCCAGGAACTCGTCGGTAGTATCTAGCCGGCCTGGGCGCGGATTCAGACCGGCCCCGTGGGCCCCGCAGCTCCGGACACGTCTTCGACAACCGGCGTCATCCTGCCGGAGCGCCAGGAGCGAAAGTTCAGGGGCAGCGACTCGCGGCCCATCATGAGGAACGTTGCCCCAAGGATGCTCACGGGCACAACGTTCACCAGGTGTGCGAGGATGGCGAAGCTCAGCGCTCGTCCGGCGCCGACGTGGAACGGCAGCAACGAGAGCGTCGCGGCGGCGTGGAAGACGCCGATATAGCCCGGCGACGACGGCACGAGCATAGCGAGATTCGTGGTGCAGGTGAGCAGCACGGCGACCGTGATAGGGGCGCGGATGTCGAGTGCCTTCATCAGCATGTAGTTGATCGCGAAGGCGCCCACCCAGGCCATCCACGACCAGCCCCAGATTCGGAAGCTGTGGTCCAGCGAGAAGAGCTGCCGCCATCCGTCGCTAAAGGAGAGCGCTTCCTCTTTCACGCGTGGGCTGGCAAGCAGCCGTCGCGTGAGTGCGACGTGTCCAGCGACCCGTCCGAGTGGGCGGCGCATGAGCACGATCAGCACGACCAGCAACACGAGCCCCGCCACCGTTAGCCAGGCGATGTGCAGCCATGGCACGAGGTCTGCCGGCAGCGGCAGGAATGGGCTGACCAGGACAAAGCCGGCGATTAACGTGACGGAGTCGGTGACGCGCTCCGTGAACATTGAGGAGAGCACGTGTCCGAATCGGAGGCCCGGCTGGCGTGTGGTCATTGCGACGCGGGCGACATCGCCCAACCGCGCCGGGAGTACGTTGTTGAGGAGAAAGCTGATGTGAAGGATGCGGTAGAGGCGCGGCATCGTTACGGGCGCGGCCGAGGGAAGGAGCAGACGCCACCTAACGGTCTTCGCGGCGACCGAAAGGATGAGGCAGGTAACGGCCAGGGCGATGTACTTTACGTTCGCATCGCGGAGGGCATCGGCGGTGGTGTTCCAGTCAATGAGTCTGAGGAGGAGGCCGCCGCAGATACCCGTGATAACCAGGCCGATAACGAAACGGCGCATATTTCCGGCTTCGAAGGAATCCCTTCAGGGAAAAGACTGCCACATTTTCGCGCTTCCGTCAGCGGTTTCTGAGGAATACGATCCTCAAAATGCGATCTCTCTTGCGTGGGCAGCATCCGGCCACGGCTGAAACTGAACTGCCGGCCAGGCAAAATCCAAGGTCCCGGCCCGAAATCCTGCTTCTCACTGCGCAGACGCTGCTATTGCTTGCGATGACCGTGACGGTGGTCACCAAGGTCTGGCAGGACGATGTCTGGTTCGGCTGGCTGCTCGTCGGCGTTACCTGTCTTGCGTGGCTGCCCGAAGCGACGCGTAAGCGTGACCGGCGCTGGTGGTTTGTCTATGTGGCGGGGACGTTCATCTACACACTGCTGCGTTCCTACGCGGATGACACCGGCATCCCCATCCAGACGATGTACGTCATCCACATCGACCACTTCCTGTTCTTCGGTAACGACCCCAGCGTTTGGCTCCAAAACCATCTGTTTTCGACGAGCCGGGTGACGGTGCTCGATTTCGCTGCGGTGCAGGTGCACTGGTCATTCTTCATCGCACCACACGCGGCCGCGGTACTTATCTTCATCTGGAAACGGCAGCTCTTTCCGCGCTACGTGGCCCTGGTCGTGGGCACGCTGTATGCGGGGCTGGCGCTCTTCTTCTTGCTCCCGACGACTCCGCCGTGGCTGGCGGGCCGGGATGGCGTGCTCCCGGGCGCATATCGCGTGATGGATTTTGTCGGGGGCAAGGTCAGTGGTGACACGTACCGCTCGTTTTCGACGTCGATCGGAGAGCCGAACTCGGTGGCGGCGATGCCGTCCATCCACGAGGCCGTGACGTTCGCCATGTACCTGTATGCGCGCGACCACGAACCGCGGCTCGCGCCGTGGCTGCTCGCATATTGCGTGATTATGGCTGTTTCACTCGTTTACCTGGCAGAACATTACGTTGCCGACCTCATCGCGGGCATCCTGTGCGCGCTGCTTTGCCATGCGCTGTCCCGGCACTTCGTGGCGGCGCCGTCGAGAACGCCAGCAGCAGTCACGGTGCCGCTGGGAATGCGAGAACCCGCGCCCGAAGCATGACCGTTGCCGCTCAGTCGGGGCGTCTAGGCGGCTTTCTCGTAGATGCTCGTGCCCGCGATGCGAAAGCCGAGTTCGTGCGACCGCATGATCATTTCGCTGCCACCGACAAAGAGCAGGCCACCGGGGCGCAGTGCGCCGGCGAATCCCGCATAGAGATGGCGCTTGGCCTGGTCGTTGAAGTAGATGACAACGTTCCGGCAGACGATCATGTCCAGCCCCGTGGGATAGCGGTCGGTAAGGAGGTCGTGCCGCCTGAAGGTGATGCGACGCTTGAGTGCGGCGGCTACCGCGTAGGTGCCGTCCGCGCTCTCGATGAGGTATTTCCGTTTGAGCGCGGGCGGCACCGATTGCACTTCGTGGCCGAGATAGCCGCGACCGTCCCTGGCGCGGGCAAGTACTGGGAGGTCCACGTCGGTCGCGATGATCGAGTGACGACTCTGGGGGTCTAGTTCGTCCAGGATCATTGCGAGGGTGTAGGGCTCGCAACCGATCGAACAGCCCGCGCTCCACAATTTCAACGCAGGCCGTTCCTTCTGAAGGCGGGGAATGTGCGTCGTGAGCAGTTCCGTAAATCGGTCGGCCTGGCGGAAGAACTCGCTCACATTGATGGTCATCGTGTCGCGAACATGTTCGAAAAGCTCGGGGTCGTTGGCGAGCATTGCGGCGAACGAGTGCCATCCCGGGATGGCGCGGCGAAGCATCACGCTCGCCAGGCGGCGCTTCAATTGGGCCTGCTTGTACTGGCCCAGGGGAACGCCGGTGGCGTGCTCCAGCGCACCGCGAAACGCGAGCCACTCTGGATCTTCATCGCCCGAAGGTGGTGCAGCCACGGTTAGCGCACCCCAATTTGCGGGAAGACCTGTGCCAACCAGTCGCCGAGTTGGGCGGGTGCGGCTTGCATCGCCGAAGGGGTGCGCTCGTGGGCGGCACGCGGCATCCCGTAGATTAGCGATGACGCTTCGTCCTGCGTGAAGACTTTTCCTCCGGCGGCTTGGAGCCGGGCTGCGCCTTCTGCTCCGTCGCGCCCCATCCCTGTGAGGATTGCCACGCAGGCATTGCGGCCGAAGACCTGCGTGGCCGAATCGAGCGTGACGTCGATGCTGGGCCGAACGCCGTGGACCGGCGGTGCCTCGTTGAAGTGCAGCCTTCGGTCGCGGCCGACCACTGTATGGACGCCGCCTGGCGCGACAAGTATCCGACCCGCGTTGAGCGCCTCACCGTCGACGGCCTCTGCCACTGGGAGCGCTGAGATGGTGTCGAGCCGGTGGGCGAGCGCAGCGGTAAACCCCGCCGGCAAGTGCTGGACGATGAGCACGGCCGCGCCAAGCCCGGCGGGTAACCGGCTGACCAATTCCGCCAGCGCCGGCGGGCCTCCGCTCGATGCGCCGATGACGATGAGGTGGGCCGCCGGCATGTTGTCGTGCGGCGGGGCACGTCGCTCAGGAGACTCCTCCGGGACGACTCCAAGGCTTGCGGCGCGGCGCCGGACCCGAGCCTCGCTCGCCGCCAGTATCGCGGCACGGAGGGCGTCACCGAGGGTAG
>DATNET010000421.1:0-3436 GCA_035606745.1 Tepidiformaceae bacterium | reverse complement strand
GGCGCCGTTGGCGCGGATGAGGAATGGGTAGCGGTCGGGATCCGTCCAGTAGTGGTCCAGGTAGCGGTAGCCGAAGAGGGCATCGGCACCGATGTCGTCGCCGGTGAATTCAGTGAAATCGTAGACGTAGAGCTCGAGGAGGTTCCGCAGGATCGCCTTCTGTTCATACGCGGCAGGCTCGAGCGTCACTGCGGGGTTATTCGTCTGCATTTGTCGAAGATAGCCCTCTCCGCGGCGGGCGGCACTTAGCGCGACGGCTGCTAGACTCGGAAGCGATGGCGTTTCGCACGCTTTTGCTCGATGTGGACGGCACGCTGCTCGACACGCGGGAGTTCATCTACTCGGCGTTCGAACACACGATTCGCTATGCCGGGCTACCGCCGGCGGACCGGCTGGAACTGCAACGGGTGATGGGCCTCCCGCTCGAAGAGATTTATGGGAGCATGGGGGCCGCCGACCCGATGGCTATGGTGTCGGTGCACCGTGCGTTCCAGGGCGAGAACCTGCACCTTTCATTTGCGTTCAACGGTGTGGCGGAAGTGCTCGAACAGGTGCGGAGCGCGGGTATCGCGATGGCGGCGGTGACGAGCCGATCGCGCGGGACATCGTTGCGGACGTTGCAGGACGCGGGGCTTGATGGCTTCTTCGAGGCCGTCGTTTCGGCGGAAGACACCCCTGAACTGAAGCCAGACCCTGCGCCGTTGCGGCTTGCGCTTGCGTTGCTGAAGGCGTCTGAAGAATCGGCTGTGATGGTGGGCGACACGGCGCACGACGTCATCGCGGGACGGGCGGCCGGGATGGCGACGATCGGCGTGACCTACGGCTTCAATCCGCAGGCAGTCATCGATGCGAAGCCGGACTGGACGATCGCGACGATCGCCGAGTTGCCCGCGGTGCTCGGGATCGCATGAGCACGAATCGGCGGCACCCAGGGCGCGGGCGGATCGACCCGGCATCGTTGCCGAAGGGGGCGAACGGCCGACCGCTCTGCCGCCATTGCGGGACCGAGCTGCCGGAGAGCCGGCGCCGAACGTTCTGCAGCGATGCGTGCGTCCACGAATGGCGATTACGTTCGGACACGCACTACCTGAAGGAGCAGGTGCGACGGCGAGACCGGGGCGTGTGCGCGCTTTGCGGGATCGACACGTACCGGCTTGCGCGCGTCGTGAAGGCGTGGCGCGTCGCGATCGGCGCGGAGGGGAGGCGTCGCTTCGACTCTATCCTGAAAGAGTGGAAATGGCGACCCGGGGGGCGCCAATGGGACGCTGACCACATCCTGCCGGTCGTTGCGGGCGGCGGCGAATGCGGCATCGAGAACGTGCGCACGCTTTGCATCTGGTGCCACCGCCGGGAGACGGCATCGCTTGCGCACGCGAGGGCGAGCGCAAAGCGAGCCGCCGCCCACGACGGACGGATGTCTGACGGCTAGCCTCGCGGCAGGCCGAGGCCGCGGGTGGCGATGATGCCGCGCTGGATTTCGCTGGTGCCGGCGGCGATGGTGCCGGATACGGCCTGGAGGTAGGACGTGGCTTCGTCGAAGATTTCGTGCGGGGAGCTATCCCGGAGTTCGCCGGCCATGCCGAGCAGGTGCATGCCAGTCGTGGCGATGCGCTGGCCCATTTCGCTGCCGAAGAGCTTGCTTGCGCTGGCTTCGTGGTTGGGGACGAGGCCGCGCGCCTGCATCGTTGCGACGCGATAGGCGAGGAGCGTCCCGACGCCGACTTCGATGGCGCGGTCGGCGAGTTCGGTGCGTACGGATGGGCGCCGGGCAAGCAGCTCGGGGTGTTGGCGGGCCGTCTCGGTGAGGTGCTCTACGGTGTGGCGGCCGCCAGCGTAAGACTGGATGCCGCTGCGTTCGAAATCGAGGGCGACGGCCATGTGGTACCAGCCGCGATTGACTTCGCCAACGACCTGGGTGGCGGGCACGCGGACGTCTTCGAAGAAGACTTCGTTGAAACCTTCGCGGTTGGCCATGTTGATCAGGGGCCGCACTGTGACGCCGGGCGACTTCATATCGAGCATGAACATGGTGATGCCCTTGTGCTTCGGGGCATCCGGGTCGGTGCGGGCGGCGAGCCAGCCCCAATCGGCGAGGTGACCGCCGCTGGTCCAGATCTTCTGGCCGTTGATGACGTAGTCGTCGCCGTCTTTGACGGCGCGAGTCTGGAGGGCGGCGAGGTCGCTGCCGGCGCCGGGTTCGCTGTAGAGGGTGCACCACCAGTCGTCAGCGCCGGTGATGCGTGGAATGAAGCGTTTCTTCTGTTCCTCGGTGCCATAGAGCATGAGGCTGGGGCCGACCCAGGCGATGCCCATGCTGTAGGCGGGGGCGCCTGCGTAGGCCATTTCTTCGTTGTAGACGAGCTGGCGCATGTGGCTGGCGCCGCCCCCGCCGTACTCTTTCGGCCAGGCCATGGCGAGCCAGTCGCGTTGAGCGAGTTTCTTTTGGAACGCCATGGTGGCGTCGTAATCGGCCTTATGTTCTGCGGCGCTTCGTTCACCGGCGGCGCGCTGGCGGGCAAGGTTGGGTTTGTACTCTGCGGCGATAAAATCGCGGACCTCGCTTCGGAACGCTTCGACATCAGGCTCGTATTTGAATTGCATGGCGTGCACCCCGCATGTTTCGTGTAGAGCGAAGGATACACGCCCCGGGGCGAGCTTGGGAGCACTCGGGCCGCCGGCGAGTGGCTTGTTCGCGACTAGCGCGGTGCTTTGGTAGGGTTGGGGAGCCCTTGGCGGGGCGTAGGGCAGCGGGGTTGAGGCATGGCAGGACGCAGATACCGGCCGCTACTGGCGGGCGCGGCGGTGGCGATGGCGCTGCTTGGCGGCGCCGCGATCCTCATTTCCGGTTCGCAAGGTGCTGCCGCGGGCAGCGGTGTGTACGTCATCCAGATCCACGCTGACGGGTTCAACCCGCAGGTCTGCATGGTGAACCGCGGCGACACGGTGCAGTGGCAAAATCTCGACAGTGTGGAACACCACCCGTATAGCGCGGGCGTCGGCCTGAACGGGCCGCCGGGGCTCGATGCAGGCGTGGTCGAGCCGGGCACGTTTTCGGGCAAGATGATCATGGAAAGTGGGACGATCATCCATTACGTGGATGAACTGCACCCGGAGCTCAAGGGCGTGTTGGAAACGCCTGGTACACAGAACAGCGGCCAGGTCAGTTGTTCGCCGCTGCCGCCCACACCAACGCCATCGCCAACGCCCTCGGTAACCGCGACACCGCAAGCCACGGCCACGGCGACGGCGTCACCGACACCATCGCCGACTGCGACGCCGGCGGTACCGCCACGCTGTGTCGGTGAGTTTGGGTGTGCGGTCGCGCCGGCGCTGGCGTACGACGGGCCCGCGCATTTCGCACCCTAGCGGTGGGTACGGGCGGGTGCCGGCGGTGGATGCTGACGCTGCGCGGCGGCGCCGAAACGGGAACGTCATG
>DATNET010000418.1:0-18703 GCA_035606745.1 Tepidiformaceae bacterium | reverse complement strand
CCGGTCGAGCAGCGCTCGGAGCTCTCGCGCATTGGCGGAGACATCTTCGCTCAGTGCCATCTTGAAGGCTGGCACTCGCCGGATAATCTCGGCCATCTGCTTCAGCGAATCCGGCGCCGCCGCGGACAGTTGCAGGAGCGTGCTTGGGGCCAGCGCGGTCAACGCCTCCATCGAAGAACATGCGCGCAACGCGGGCCGTGCTGCATGCGAGACTTCTGGGACGATCACTGCCAGCAGCGGCAACTTCCGCCTAAGTTGGCCCGTGAAATGGTCGTTCAGCAGCAGGACTCCCTTTTCCAGGTGCAAACGTCCTTTATTGGCAATTGCGTCCCCAAGGCCAGGAAGTCGCCGAAGGTTGTGGGCATGGAGCTTGGCGGTCGAATAAACGCTCCATGCAAACGGGTCAGGGTCTAACGACACGAGGCAGTTGTCGTCGCCGAGGTAGAGCATGCCCTCCAGGAGACATGACAACGCAGTCGTGGACTTTCCCGAGCCGCCCTTGCCGACGATGAGGACGCAACCCCTTTCCGTACCGACCGCGGCGCCGTGAACGAACTGGCGCAGACGGCGACTCAGCCACCAGCTGAGAATTCCGCGGAATGGCGAACTCCTGTCCTCGAACGCAACGTCCGACGCACCGGGCAGCCAGTACACTGCCTCCCCGGTGTGCATATCGAGCATGCTCAGTCCGGGGTTCGGGCGCATGTAGGCGGTGAGTATGCCGCCAGCCGCCGACGTTACCGGTGTGGCGAATTCGTGGTGCTCACGGAGATTGCCTGCCGCAGCCGAAAGCCTGGTCCCCGACGAGGCTGAGTCCCACACAGAGATGGTGAGGTCCGCTGCGTCGCCGGGCGCAGACTCCAAATGCCGGAACGGGAGCGTGAGCGGCTCCACCAGGCCGGTGTTCGCAAACCGAATGCGGACAGCGTAACCGCCGATGCAGAAGCTGCGTTCGATAATGGGTCCTGAACGGCCGGCCGCCTGATCGAAACCAGAACGAAGGGCAGCGAACCGCTGCCCTTCCGCTGCGTTGTCAAGGGGCTTCGTTCGCGGGGCTTCAGCCACGCCGCTCAGTCCCTGCCAGCGGGGCGGCGTTGGCGTTCGGCCAACCTTGCTCGTTCACATCGTGCACCGGGTCCAGCAGCAGCAGGTCCTGCATATCTGCGTAGCGTTTGAGTTCGGGCACGGCCCAGGGTGCGCGCGTGCCGCCGGCGCTCGAGGTGCCGGAACCAGAATTGACGTCAGCCACGTCGGCGTCGGCCGGGACCAATAGCTCCTCCGCGAGCAACTGCCCGGCGAAGGCGCCGACGGCAGCGGAGGCATCCTCGGCTGTCACGTCGAAGCGTTGCTGAAGGTTCTCGGCGACGGCGATGAGTGGGACGCCCTGGCTGAGCATCCGCCAGATTACCTCACCGGTCCCCGCGATGCTGTAGTAGACGCCGGAGCCGAGGTTCACGATGAGCGCCTCGCCGTCGAGCGTCTCATCGACGACGTTGGGCCGGTTTACGCGGAGCGCATGCGGTTCTGCCATGCGACGCAATTTAGCAGCAGCCGCGCCTTTACGGTACCGAGCGTGCCGGTGGCGCGGACAGAGCGTGTGCGCCGTGGCCGTAGCGCGCCGAGCTTTAGCGCGGACAACGCCGCTGCGCTACGCTCCGCCCGTGACTACTTCCGCGCGTGAACCCGAAGGCATCCATAATTTCCGCGAACTCGCTCCCTACCCCCTGAGCGGCGGGCAGCGCATTCGCCCGGGGGCAATATACCGGTCCGGAGCACTCGAACTCATGACTGCGGACGACTGTTCGTGGCTCACAGGCGAAGTCGGTTTGGCGACGATCCTCGACCTTCGGCACCCAGATGAGGTGCAGCCCGCGAACCCGCACGCGCTTTCGGGGCTGGTGAGGGCAATTTCCATTTTCCCGGAGGACCAGCGGCAAGAGGACGTCATTGCTGAGCTCAACGGCCTCTACGGCGCTGGGCCAACGCCGGAACGGTACCTCCATTATCTCGACGTCGGTGGGAAGAGACTCGCGGAGGCGTTCGCCGTTTTCGCCGAGCCCGCTGACTTTCCGGTGCTGGTCCATTGCACCGCCGGGAAAGACCGGACAGGCGTGCTTATCGGCCTGCTGATGGACGTGCTCGGCGCTTCAGATGCGGACATCGCGGCGGAGTACGGTCTCAGCGACGCGAGCATTGATCGGCTGATCCGCTATCTTCGTTCCAGCGGCCGGGCGCTCCAGGGTACCGATGAGGAGATTCGTGCGCGGCTTTCGACACCACCGGAACGAATGGCGGGCTTTATTGCGCTCATGAGGCGCCGATATGGCAGCGCCGAGGAGTTCTTCGTGGGCCAGGGCGTCGCCGAAGCAACCATCGCTCGCGTGCGCGAGTGGCTCGCGGTGTAACCAGGGAGGCTCGGCAATTATTGCTTTGCCTGCTCCCCGTAGACTACGTCGGGCGCTTTCGTGCCGAGCGTGTTGAAGGCGGCAACAACCGCACTGACCTCGTTCCGGTTGAGCGCCTCGCGATTTTCGGCAGCCCAATCGTGTGAGACAGTCACGCGGTCGAGAGACCCCTGGAACTTCGGCATAACGTAGCGGGCGAACAGCTCGTACGATCGATGGAGCTTCTCGGGCAGTGCCCATTCGTGGGCGAGGCCGAGCAGGCCACCAAAACCGCCTGTAAGGTCCCAGATCTTCTGGATAGCTTCGACAGCATCGTCGGGGGTGCCGATGATCGCGCCGCCGCTGAGTGCCATCACCCTCGCGAAATCTGCCGGGTCTCCGGGGAATTCGAACTTCCGGCCGAGCGTGTCATCGAAATAGTGCTTCTGGAACTTGTAGGCACCTTCGCTCACATCCCGCCACGCCTCCTCGCGTGTTTCGGCTATGTAGATGGGAAGCATGAGCCGCCAATTGCGGCGGTCAGCCACATGCCCGTTCTTCTCGCAATTCTCGCCGTACATTTCCCAGACCGAACGTAAGTCCAGCCCGGCCGGGAGGAACGTGGACACGTTGATGAGGCCGGCACCATGCTTTCCGGCAATGGTCGGCCCGGCGGGAGAGAGCGTAGAAGCGACGAAAACGGGCAGGCTCTCAGAATAGAGCGGAGCCTGCAAACGCGATTGGCGAAGATGGATCCAGTCTGATTCGTAGGTTACTTCTTCGCCCGCCAGGAGCCGCATGATGATCCCAAGTGACTCATCCATTTGAGGGCGTTGACGTGCCGGTTCGAGGACGAACTGGTAGGCGTCGGAGGGGAGCGCGCCCGGGCCGACGCCCAGCATGACGCGGCCGCGGGTCAGCTGGTCCAACAGGACCATCCGTTCGGCAACGTGGTAGGGGTTGTGGTACGGCAGTGAGACGACGCCAGTGCCAAGGCGAATCGAGCGCGTTTTGGCGGCGGCGTATGCGATGAACACCTCCGGGCTGGAGATGGTTTCCCATCCAGCGGAATGGTGTTCGCCCACCCACGCTTCGTCGAATCGTAGCTCGTCGAGCCATTGGATCGTGCGGACATCGCGTTCGATCGCGAGTCCAGGGTTGTCGCCAAGGGTGTGAAACGGCGCCATGAAGGCGCCAAATTGCATGCGCCAGGGGAATGAAGACATGGTGAATCCTTCGGGCGGAATCGATATTGGCATTACCGCCTCGGCGTTTCCGAGCACGCCGGACACACGGGAGCATACGGACGGCCCAGCGCGGTGTCACGGACGGTTTGGTGGGTTGGCGCCGCATTGACGGCTCGCCAAAGCGGCGACCACAATCCATCGGGATCCCGAAGGGTGAGCAAATAGCACGCCGACGGGCGTGGACGAGAGGATTCGAATGGCGACATCACCGAAGGCCATCGTGGATGCGGAGCGGCTCGGAGCTTACCTCGATGCAGAACTTGGCGGACAAGCCGAAACGCGCGTGGAAAAGCACATCGCGGGTTTTTCGAACGAGACGTTCTTTGTTTATCGAGGCGACCAGGAGTACGTGCTGCGCCGGCCCCCGCGGGGACCAATCCTGCCGACCGCACACGACGTGGCGCGCGAATTCCGCTTCCTCAGCGCGCTGTCCGGGACGCAGGCGAGGGTGCCGCTTCCGGTCGTGCTCTGCGAAGACTCGGAAGTTATCGGGGCGCCGTTTTACCTCATGGAACGCAAGCACGGCGTCGTGATTCGCGCTGAAGTGCCTGCGGCGCTCGACGCGCCAGAGCAACGGCGCCGAATCGGCTTTGAGCTGGTCGACGCGCTCGTCGAGATGCACAGTGTCGATTGGCAGGCGACAGGCCTGCGAGGAAAGGCCGAAGGATTCCTTGACCGGCAGCTCAAGCGCTGGCAGAGCCAGGCGTCACTCACCGTGGGGAAGGTGCGTGAACTCCCCGGGCTGGATGCCGTTACCGGCTGGCTCATCGAACACAAGCCGGCGTCGAGCGATTCGACCGTTGTCCACGGTGATTACAAGCTCGACAACGTTATGTTCGCTTCGGAGGCGCCCGCACGCCTCACGGCCATCTTCGACTGGGAAATGGCGACGATCGGGGACCCCCTCGCAGACCTCGGTTGGTTGATGCACGTGTGGGGGCAACCGGATCTCATGGAAGAAGGCGATGCACTCCCATTGACGGCGCTGCCAGGCTTCGCAACGCGGGACGAGTTGGCGGCCCGGTACGCCGATCAGACGGGGCGTACCATGACCAATTTCGCGTTTTATCACGTTATGGCGCTGTGGAAGCTGGCGATCATCCTCGAAGGGCTGTATGTCCATTACAAGACGGGCACGGCCTCCAACCCAGGAGCCGCAGAATTCGAATTTAGCGTACCGCGGCTCATCCGGCGGGCTCAATTCCAAATCGACCGCGCCGCGGGCAGGGCCTAATTCCCGCCGACATCAACGTTGACGAATTCCGAGGCGGCGGAGAGACTGGCATTCAGGCCAGTAGCGTGCCGGGCCAATATCCTGGCGGGCTATGCCGAGGAGGCGCTGCGTACAAATTCAACACAGGCATGGGACGAGAGCACAAGATCTAAGCGCCAGGTCCGGACAAGCGTCCGGATGACGAGGCGGGGGCAGTATCGAACCACTCGGCGGGTGGCCCCCCGGCCGGCACAGCCGATAGGCAGCACACAAACCAGCACGGGTAACCGGCTGACAAAGGTGCGCCAGGTGCCAGGGAATCGCAATCCCTTTCGCTCTCCAAGGTTGTAAATCGCCGTGACGCATCGTTGGGTGCCGGCGGATTGCGTCCCGTGCTCCCGCCGCCGTCTTTCGACGGCCATCGAAGGAGCTTTTTGGAATGTGTGGAATCGTTGGTTACGTCGGCGCCAAACCAGCCGCGCCGATCTTGCTTCGGGCGTTGCACGACCTTGAGTATCGTGGGTACGACTCGGCGGGCATCGCGGTGCTGGCGGATGACGCCGCCTCTGCAGGTGTGCTGACCATCGCCAAGCGCCAGGGGAAGATTATCAACCTGGAGGCCGCGCTCGAGAACGAGCCCGCGCTGCTCGGGACGACAGGCATTGGACACACCCGCTGGGCGACGCACGGCGAGCCGTCCGACCGCAACGCCCATCCGCACGTGAGCTGTGCAGGCGAAGTGGTGGTCATCCATAACGGCATTGTGGAGAACTACGCCGAACTGCGAGCGGAACTGCGAGCGGCAGGGCACGCGTTTGGTAGCGACACGGACACGGAAACGATCGCGCACCTCATGGAGGACCAACTGCAGCGCGGCTCCGGCCTGCTGGAAGCGTTACGTCTGACGACGCTGCGACTGGAGGGCTCACAGGCGATCGTCGCGATGTGCCCGGCCGAGCCGGGCGTTATCGTGGCGGCCCGCATCGGCAACGCCGGTGGTGTGGTCGTTGGGCACGGGGACGAGCAGATGATGCTCGCCAGCGACCTGGCGGCAGTTCTGCCACACACACAGACCGTCTCGTTCCTTGCGGATGGCGAACTGCTGCGGTTGACGGCGACTTCGGTCGACTGCGTTGACCGTTCGGGCGCCGTCCGGGCGATGGCATTGCGGACGGTCCCGATTGACCCGGTGGGCGCGCTCAAGGGCGATTACGCCCACTTCATGCTCAAGGAGATCATGGAGCAGCCGGAGGCCCTTTCCGACACTATTCACAGCGTTGTTTCCCTCGAACCGCCGGGCGTGCATCTCGACGACCTCGGCATCGCGGATGAACGGCTGGCGCAGGTTGACCGCGTCGTGCTGATCGGGATGGGGACGAGTTTGCATGCCGCGATGCTCGGGCGCGCGTACTTCGAAGCGTTCGCGCGCATTCCTGCGGAAACAGACAACGCGAGTGAATTTCGGTATCGCAACCCGGTGTTGGACGAGCGGACTCTTGTGGTGTCGGTGAGCCAGTCTGGCGAAACGGTGGACGTGCTCGAAGCCATGCAGGTTGCCCATCTCGGCGGCGCACTCCAGGTCACCATTTGCAATACCGAAGGGGCACAAACTACACGGGTCGCCGATGGCACGGTGTTGACGCGTGCGGGGCTGGAGCGAGGAGTTGCCAGCACCAAATGCTTCACGACGGCGGCGGTCGCCCTCTATGCCCTCGCACTGCGGCTCGGGCAGCTGCGGGGGACGGTCGCACCGGAAGAGATAGCGCTGCGAATCGCCGAGCTTAGCCGATTGCCGGACGCAGCCGCGCGGGCGCTTGCCGAAGGCCCGGCCTGTCGCCGGATGGCCGAGGAGTTCGTTGGAGCGCAGCACATGCTCTTTCTCGGGCGGGGTCTGGCTTTCCCCGCCGCCATGGAAGGGGCGCTGAAGATGAAGGAGATCTCCTACATGCATGCCGAGGGGTATGCCGCCGGGGAAATGAAGCACGGCCCGATCGCGCTCATCGAGGAGTCCTTCCCGACGGTCGCAATCGCCACGAAGCACGCCCTTCGTTCGAAAATGATCTCGAACATCGAACAGGTGCAGGCGCGCGGAGGCAAGGTGGTCGCGATCGTCACCGGCGTAGACGAAGAGATCCGCACACTCGCCGGGCAGGTGATCTCTGTGCCAGAAGTGTCGGCGTTGCTTGAGCCGATCGTCGCGTCGCTGCCGCTGCAACTGTTCGCCTACCACGCGGCGGTGTTGCGAGGGTGCGACGTCGACCAGCCTCGAAATCTCGCCAAGACGGTGACCGTAGAGTGATGGCTGCGAACTGACACAAAGATTTGATGTCTGGCTGGCCGGCGGCGTCCCGTAGCGGGCTACCCTATGGTAGAATCGCGATCGACGTGCCATCAGTCTGCACTATAATAACAGGGTGAGGTATAGCCGAGTTGATTAGCATGCGTTCGGTAGTCTGGTTCTCCGAAGTCGGTAAAGAGGACCTCGCACTGGTCGGCGGCAAGGGAGCGAACCTCGGCGAACTCACTCGTGCCGGTATCCCGGTGCCCCCAGGCTTCGTGGTTACCGCCGACACCTACTTTGAATTCATCCGGGCGAATGGACTCGAACAACGCATCGAGGCGGAACTCGACGGACTCGACGTGCACAACTCGAAGGCACTCAGTGAGCGTGCCGCGAACATTCGTCGACTGCTGATGGAAGCGAAGATTCCCGAAGAAGCGGCGGTGCAGATTCGGGAGGCTTACATCAGGCTTGGCGAAGGTGCCGTTGCGGTTCGCAGTTCAGCGACGGCGGAGGACCTCCCGGAGGCATCGTTCGCGGGACAGCAGAGCACGTTCCTCAACGTCTCAGGCGCGGACAACGTCGTCCGCGCGGTCCAGGCATGCTGGGCCTCGCTGTTCGAAGCAAGGGCGATCTTCTACCGAGAAGACGGCGGCTACCGGCATCTCGATGTGGGGCTTGCCGTCCCAGTGCAGCGGATGGTGCAGTCGGAAAAGTCGGGTGTGATGTTTACGGTCGAGCCGGTGAGTTCGGACCCGACGAAGATCACTATCGAGGCTGTCTACGGCCTGGGCGAGGGCATCGTCTCCGGGGAACTTTCGCCTGACCTCTACATGGTCGACAAAGCGTCGCTCAGCGTGCTTTCGGTGGCTGCCACGCCGCAGCGACGCATGTTCGCGCGGTCGGCGCAGACGAGCGGCGCGCATGAGGGAGCCAACGCCTGGGTGCCAGTCTCCGAGGCGCTGGCCGGGCGACGGAAGTTGACCGACGACGAGGTGCGCGAACTGGCTGCTATCGGGCGCCAGGTGGAAGAGCATTACGGACACTACCAGGACATCGAATGGGCATACGAAGGCGGCCATTTCTACCTCACGCAAGCGCGTCCCGTGACCACGATGCAGGAGCAGAATTCCCAGGATGCGGGAGAGGTCGAGACCGTGCCGGTCCTGCTGAGCGGCCAACCAGCCAGCCCGGGCGTAGGCTTTGGGATCGTCCGCGTAGTCAACGGCCCGGAGGAGATCGACATTGTTCGAGCCGGCGATGTGCTGGTTGCAGAAATGACCACGCCGGACTTCGTACCGGCAATGAAGCGGGCGTCGGCCATCATCACCGAACGAGGCGGGCGGACTTGCCACGCTGCGATCGTTAGCCGCGAGCTCGGCATCCCCTGTGTCGTTGGCGCGGGCAATGCAACGACAATGCTCGCCGCGGAGCGCGCCGTGACGGTCGACGGTTCGACCGGTTCAGTTTATGACGGACGCGCCGAGGCCCGGCTGGCCTGGGCGGAGCGGCAAAAAGAACGCTACGCCAAGTCTGCCTCGCTCAAGACATCGACACGGCTGTACGTCAACCTTGCCGAGCCCGAGTTGGCCGAAAACATGGCCAAGCGGAGCGTCGATGGAGTCGGATTGTTGCGCGCGGAGTTCATCGTGGCGCAAATCGGGACACATCCGCGGACCTTCATGGAAGAAGGGCGGCCTGAGGAATATACCCGTGCGCTCGCGCAGGGCATTGAAGCGTTCTGCAAGGCGTTCACGCCCCGGCCGGTCGTTTACCGCCTCACCGACTTCAAGACGAACGAGTACGCCAATCTCCGCGGCGGCGCGAAGTTCGAAGCAGCGGAAGAGAATCCGATGATTGGATACCGAGGGGCGAGCCGGTACATTCGTGAGCCCGACATTTTTGCGCTTGAGGTGGAGGCCATCAAGGCCGTCCGGAAACAGTACCGCAATCTCTACGTGATGGTGCCATTCGTCCGGACCCCAGCCGAGCTACGTGGTGTGCAGACACTCCTCGCCGAGCAGGGCCTCGTCCGCGGCGACGACTTCAAGCTATGGATGATGGTGGAAGTCCCCTCGAACGTGATTATCCTCGACAAGTTCATTGATGTGGGGATTGACGGGATCTCTATCGGTTCCAACGACCTCACCCAACTCGTGCTGGGGATCGACCGCGATAGCGAGGCGCTCGCTGACACGTTTGACGAGCGCAACGATGCTGTCATGGCAGCAATCGAAACCGCGGTTTCCGTTGCCCGGCGGCGTGGAATCACGGCGTCTATCTGTGGGCAGGCCCCGAGCGTGTACCCCGAGGTCACGGAAAAGCTCGTGGAGTGGGGCATCACCAGCGTCAGCGTTAGCCCGGACATGATCGACCGGACGCGAGAGATTATCGCCACGGCGGAAGCAAAGTTGGGCCGGGCGCCGAAGGACTCGTGAGCGGCGGCAGCCCGGTGCAATGCGTCAAGTTCTGTCGCAATGGCCGCTGATACTCCCCGGGTGGACCAGCAGCAGGCGCGGCGCCGCATCGAAGCGAACGAAGAACGGCTCAGCCCTTACGCGGCCCGCTCGGCCGAGAGCCACCGAAGAGTGCTGGAGCCACCGTCTCCGCTGCGTGGCGCGTTTCAGCGTGACCGTGATCGTATCCTCCACACGAAGGCGTTTCGGCGGCTGACGCATAAGACGCAGGTGTTCATTGCGCCGCTCGAGGACCACTACGTGACCCGAATGACGCACACCCTGGAGGTGGCGCAGGTCGCGCGGACGATCACGCGGGCGCTCAATCTCAATGAAGACCTGAGCGAAGCGGCGGCTCTCGGTCATGACATCGGCCACGGACCGTTTGGTCACGCCGGCGAGGAAGCGCTGGCGGAGTGCTTACCGGAAGGCTTTCGGCACAACTATCAATCGGTGCGGGTGCTGGATCAGCTGGAGGGTGGCGGCAGTGGCCTGAACCTCACCGTCGAAGTGCTCGATGCGATTGCGAAATCCAGCAAGGCTCGGGAGGACATCTTCGCCGAAGGCTGGGGTAAGCCTGACACGCTTGAGGGCGAGGTGGTCAAGACGGCCGACGCCATCGCGTACGTCAACCATGACATCCTCGACGCCGTACGCGCGGGATTGCTTTCGGAGGCTGACCTCCCGTCCAGCACCCTTCGGGACCTCGGGAGCAGCCACGCCGAAAGACTAAACACGCTCATTTCCGACATCGTGGAGTCGAGCTGGGCGTGTACCGGCGAGACGGACGGCCGGACGACTCCCGGGATCAAATTCAGTCCGACGATCCACGCAGCAGCCAACGAGCTCCGAGAATTCATGTTCGAACGGGTGTACCTCAATGAGAGCATCCGGGCTGAGGCACAACGGGGAAAGGGCGTCGTCGTGTTCCTCTTCCGACATTTCGTGTCCCATCCTGAGCTGATTTCACCGGACTACTCCAGGCCTGATGACGTCGTTGAACGCCGCGCCGCAGACTACGTCAGCGGGATGACGGACCGCTATGCGATCCGGCTGGCGCGGGACCTCGGGTGCCCCGATGCTTCGGCCTGGCGAATGTAAAAGCGCTGAACCGTGGCGAATGTAAACGGTGGTACGGTCAACCACTTTGTCTTGCAGGTACTCAGGATGCCCCGGATACTCGTGGCAAGCTCATGAGTGATCGCTACGGGTCCTATCCGCCGGAAGAGCCGGTAATTGGCGCAACGTATCCCGCACCTCCGCCCCTGGCCGACGATGGGTACCTGGACGATGAGAGCGCAGAAGACGACTACGACCCGGCGACAGGCGAATGGGATGACGGTGAGTACGCTGACGAGTACGAAGATGACGAGGACGCGTACTACGAGGACTATTACGAGGACACTCCCACTCGGCAGCCGATGTTCTACGTGTTCATCGGCATGGCGGCGCTGATCGGTGGGATCGTCATCTTCCTGTTGTTCTCGGCGCTCAACAGCGGCGGCAGCACGGCCGCGAGCAAACCGCCGGTCGACTTCAAAGTGCTGGTCAACTCACCGACGGATGGGACCCGCATCGCTACCGGGCAGACGACGAATGTCGCCGTCCAGGCAACCTCCACCGAACCCATCACCAAGTTTGAGCTGTTTCTTGATGGGCAGTCCGTGGCGTCGCAGCCGGTGACGACGACGCCGCCGAACAACACGTACTCCGCCACGCTGACGCTGCCGCCGCTCACGGATCGCCGCAACTACAAGCTGTTCGTGCGGGTGACGTCGTCCTCCGGGGCAACGAAGGACTCCGACCCGATCACGATTGTCGGCATTGAGTCGGTCGGCGACCGGCCGGTCAGCATCCAGGGCAAGGTCGTCGCCACGACCAACGTGCGGAGCGGCCCGGGAGACAACTTCGACCTCCTGCAAACGCTCGATGCCGGCCAGACCGTGACGATCATCGGCAAATCAAGCGACACCAACTGGCTGCTGATCGATCTGAATGGCGAGAAGTGGGTCAAACGAAGCGCGATCAACGAGCTGGACTCGCTTGCGCTCGTGCCTGTGCGAGACGCGACGCCGGTGCCACAGCCGACGGCGACGAACACTCCACCGGCCGACACGCCGACGCCGAACGCGTCTCCGTCGCCGAGTGCATCGCCGACCACAGATGCCTCCACTCCAGACTTCCTGCCAGCCGCTGCAACATTAGTCGACGGCGGCTCGACGCTGCGCGTGACCATCGCCAACAACAGCAACGTGGCCTATAACGGACCGCTGGAAGTGGCCATCAGCGGGGTGACCGCCACCCAGGCCGACCAGGGATTCCAGGTCAACCTCCCCGCAGCGGGAAACGTGTCGGTCGATTTTGCGCTAAGCCCCGCGGTTTCCAAGGACTCCTCCGTGACGGTCAAAGTTGACCCCGGCAACGCGGTGAAGGAACAGCGAAAGGACAACAACAGCGCCACGTTCTCGGTCAAGGCGCCAGTCGTGGTGGAGCAGCCGGCGTTGTCGCTCAGCGTCACACAGAATGGTCAGAACATCGCCGTAGTAGTGAATAACAGCGGTGGCCCGCTTGCCGCGCCGGTGGCGACGATTACCGTGACGCTGACGGCCATTGCCGGCCAACCTTCGACCTCGATCACGGTGGCGATCGCTGTGCCGAAGGGCGGTTCAAGCCAGGCGTTCAACGTTCCGCGGCCGGGTGGGCCCGGTGGGCCCGCGACGGTAGAAGTCAACGCCAACGGTTCCTTGCTGGCATCGACGACGACGAACATTACCTAGACCATAAACCCGCGCGAACGCACAGATTTGTGGGGCCGGAGCGCGTTCGTCAACCATTGACGCGGTTCGGCGGCTAGCATGGGGCCGTGGACGCTGTCGACGAGATCAAAAGCAAGCTGGACCTTGTCGAGTACATCTCGCGTTCGTCGAGGCTGCAGAAGTCGGGCCGGAACTTCCGGGGCCTCTGTCCCTTCCATACCGAGAAGACGCCCTCGTTTTACGTATTTCCGGAACGAGCGTCCTGGCGCTGTTTCGGGAGCTGCGGTGAGGGCGGGGACCTGTTTTCGTTCGTACAGAAGCGGGACAACCTCGACTTTCGCGGCGCGTTGCGGGTGCTTGCGGCAGATGCTGGCATCCAGCTCTCGGCCGAATCGGCGCAAAAGCGGACGCGTGTAGAGAAGCTTTCGGCGGTATTGTCGGCGGCCGTCACGTATTACCAGCGCTGTCTTGCCGGGCCCGAGGGAGAGGCTGCTCGAGCGTACCTGATGGAGAAGCGAGGCCTCACTCCCGACACCATCGAATCGTTCCACCTCGGCTGGGCGCCGGATGACTGGCGACTGTTGCACAACCACCTGCAGCAACGTGGATACAGCGAGACGGACATGCTGGGCTCCGGTCTCTTCGTCGAGGGGGAAAACGGCCGCCAGCCGTATGACCGCTTCCGCGGCCGGGTGACCATACCGATTGCGGACGCCCGTGGGCAGTTCGTTGGCATGGGGGGACGTGGCCTTCAGGGCGAAGAGCCGAAGTACCTGAACACTCCTCAATCGGAGCTTTTCGACAAGGGCGGGACACTTTTTGGGCTCGATCTCGCGAGTGCTGCGATCCGCGAGGCCGGCACCGTCGTGGTCGTCGAAGGGTACATGGACGTGATGGGGCCCTGGCAGGCTGGCTTCCGGAACGTCGTGGCAACGATGGGGACATCGCTGACGGAACATCACGCCGAGGCGCTGCGCCGCTTCGCACGGCGCATCGTGCTGGCGATGGACCCCGATACAGCAGGGCTCGCGGCAGCGGAGCGCGCTGGCGCGCTCTTCATCGCGCTCGATTCACCGGAATCGATGGCCCGTTCGGCGCGGTCGGCCGATGCGTTTGCGTCGTCGGCCGCGATCGAGCTGAGAGTTGCACCGCTCCCGGCCGGCAAAGATCCGGACGAAATCACACGGGAAGAGCCCGAAACGTGGGCAAGAGCCATCGCGGAGGCTGCAACCTATCCGGAGTTCCTACTGCGGCGATTGATGGGCAACGCCGCTCCGGAATCTCCGTCGGCCGCGCGTGAGGTGGTGGACCGGCTCAAGCCGGTCTTGAACGCCGTCCGGGACCCGGTGGAGCGGGCGCTGTACGTGCAACGAGTCGCACGCCATCTCGGCATCGGTGAGGAAGCCATCCTCGAACGCATCCGGCGTCCGATGCCGGGCGGCCGGGGACGCCGGCCGGAATCGGCCCGCGTAGGCCCGCTTTCGCCGGAGCAGACGCTGCTCGCGCTGCTCTTACGCCATCCATCGCTACGCGCCGACTTCCGGAGCCACCCGCCGAGCCTGTTCAACGATGCCATCAACCGTGAGGTCTTCGAACGGTGGACGGTGGACGACTCGGTGCTCCTGGGAGAGAGCGATGACCCGGTCGTGGCCTACGCGACCGCACTCGCGGCGCGGCGGCTGCCGCCCCTCTCGCGCGCTGAAGCGCAACGCGCTGCCCGGGCAAAGCTGCAAGAGATTCTTCGAGAACGAATTTCCCAACACCAGGCGGCGATTACCGAAGAACTGGCCGAAGCAGAGCGGACAGTCGGGGCGAACAAGCTGTCCGCCATGGCGACGGAGATCTGGCACGGCGCACTTCCCGACGAGGATTTGGCGGCGATGGCCGGAGCGGCGATGGAAACCTGGCAACTTGGTGTGAGCATTCATCGCCGCGAAGAACCGGGACGACTCTAGCCCGTACACGACGGCCGGGAACTGTCACCAGATATGCACCAGGCAGGAATAGACCCAGATTCGTGTTGCCGTCTCAGATGGGAGTGAACAAAATGTTGTCCACTGGGCGTCCACCCTCTTGACACTGGATATTCACGTTGCGCAATAATACCCACGCACTCTCCGGGTAGCCGGGGAAATGAAGCGGGAGGATGTGTCTTGAAGAACATCACCTGGAACATCACCTGGTAGTTCGTTCGCGGACTAAGTAGACAGGCTGGCCCTACTCGGCCAGCCTGTTTACTTTAACGGTCCGACCAAGACCCTCGAACTACCCCGCTGCGCGCTCGCCGCCAAACGGGTCCTTCCGCACCGGAAGGTAGAGTGGGCGAGCCGCTTCGGAATGCGATTCTCCGCGCCAACGCGGAAACGCTGCTTCGAACGCTTCGATCACCAGCGGATCGAACTGGGTTCCGGCGCACCGGATAATTTCCGTCTTCGCTGCATCCGGCGTCTGGCCCATGCGGTAGGGGCGGTCCGAGATGATCGCGTCGTAGGTGTCGCAAAGGGCGAAGATACGCGCCCCGAGCGGAATTTCTGGGCCCTTGAGCCGCCGCGGGTAACCATCGCCATCCCACCTTTCGTGATGGGCAAGGACAATCTTGGCTGCCGGGCGCAGATACGGCACCTGGGCAAGGATGCGATAACCCATGGCCGGGTGGCGGCGCATGAACTCCCATTCCTCGTCCGTGAGTTTAGCTGGCTTGAGAAGAATGGCGTCGGACACGCCGATCTTGCCAACGTCGTGCATCAGCGCGCCGCGGTAGACGTACGCCAGCTCTTCCTCGTCGTGGATGCCGAGCATTTTGGCGATGTCCAACGAATGGGTGGCCACGCGTACGGAGTGGCCCCGCGTTTCCTGGTCGCGCACGTCCAGAGCGGTGACCAGTGATTCGAGCGTGCCGGTGTACGCCTCTCTCAGCTGCTGCGACATGTCACGCACCTCGACGACGGCCTGCTGCAGTTGCGTATTCGATTCTTCCAGGCGGACGACGTTATCGCGCGTGCGGTCGACGAACTGCTCCATCGAATATCCGCTGAGCAGGATCGGCAGGCAGAGCACAACGACGGCCGCGATGCCAACTTCTTCGAACAGTATGGCGATGCCGCCAGCGACGAGGCCGAGCACGATGTAGTGGGGCAGGAGCCACGCGAAGCTTTCGCGGAAATTCGCGCGAAACGAGCGCCCAGCACTCACCTTCATGATCGCGGAGACGGCAATCGCACTACCGAAAAAGAGGACTACCCCGCCGAGTGCGCCGCCGGCAAGGGCAACAGGGGGACTGGCGAGGTTCGTGGCAATGCCGGTGAACCTCAAGCCCACGCCCACGACAAAGGCGGCGATGCTCAGATGCCCAAAATTGAAGAGCAGCTTCCTCGGCGCGCGTTGGCCGGTAACGTACTTGCTCACCATGGCGGCAGCGACAGCCAGGGCTCCGCCCATGGGGCCGAAGAGCAGGACCGAAAGAATGGTGCCCACGAACCCGACGGACACCCGCCCTTCGAAGTAGAGCCGGACCGACAGGCGTTCTGCGACGCCACTCAGTATCACGACCGCTGCCAGCGCGAAGAAGTCATCCGTGGAGCGCATGAAGAACGAACAGGTGAACGCGACCGAGCCCAGTGCGAACACTGAGACAACGAACAGTTCTTCCATGCGGCGCTGGTGTTCGGTGGGCATCATCGTCACATCTATCTTTATCGGCCCACCGCGCCACAAACTGACGGTCGATGGCCGCCACCCGGGCCGGCTTAACCCTTACGGCCACTGCATTTCGACGCTATTCATTGGACTTGGTTACAACGGTCACTCTAATTCGGTGGGCAGACCCGGAATCTGGCTTTGGCGATGGCCTCGCTGATCGCGCGGCTGGGGATGAGACTCGGAGTGCTGGGAGTAACCGTCGGGTGACAATTCGGTGAACGTCCACTTCTTAACCACTGTTGGCAGATTGCGGGTCAGTCGCCGGTCAGTGCCAAAGTTGCACTGCCCTCGCGATGCAGCCGAGCGGACTCACCCGTAGACTGGCGGGCATGACAGCACCACTCGACGGCATCCGCATTCTCGACTTCACGCGTTATCAGCAGGGACCCTTCGCGACAGTGATGCTGGCCGACCTTGGCGCGGAAGTGCTCAAAATCGAAGACCCGGCGGGGGGCGATTTTGGACGACGGATGTGGCGCGAGCCGGACGGCTTCTCCGCGTTCTTCGAAGCGCTCGACCGCGGTAAGCAATCTGTCTGCATCGACCTTCGTTCCGAAGCTGGCCAGCAGATCGCGCTGAAGCTCGGAGAAACGTGTGACGTGGTGGTCGAAAATTTTCGGCCGGGGACGATGGAGCGGTGGGGACTCGACTATGAGGCATTTCGTGCCCGAAATGCGCGCATTATTTTCGCCGAAGCAACGGGTTGGGGTACGAAGGGACCGCTCGCAACGCACCCCTCTTTCGACCAGATCTCGCAGGCATACAGCGGATTTGCACAGCATTCAGGAGGGGGGCCAGGCACCCGTCCGGAGGTTTCGTACCCGGGAATTGCTGACCAGTCGGGCGCAATGAATCTCGCGTTTGGAATCATGACGGCGCTGTTCGTGCGGGAACGAACGGGCATAGGCCAAAAACTGGAGGTTTCGCTACTGGGGACGCAGCTTGCTCTCCAGGCGCCGGAACTGCTGCACGTCCTGCATTTCGGGCGCGAGCGTGAACGGGAGTTCCGGGCGGCGCCAACCGTCGGGCACTTCGAATGCGCGGACGGCCAATGGATCATGATCGTCGGGATTGACCAGAAGTTTTGGCCGCGAATCGCGCGGGCACTCGATGTCGCCGACCTGATAGATGACCCGCGGTTCGCCCGGGGGTATCCACGCTGGCAGAACCGGCGCGAGCTGGAGCTGCTGCTGGAGGAGTCGTTCCGCTCGAAGCCTTCAGAGCATTGGCTGGCGCGGTTGCGCGACGAGGATGTGCCCGCGGCAGTCGTCCAGGACTATGCGACGCTGGCGGAGCAGGAACAGGTGTGGGCCAACGACTACCTGGAGGAACAAGACCATCCCCGATTTGGGCGTCAACGCGTCATCGGGCTCCACGTCCAATTGAGTGCGACACCGGGCCGCGTGAGCGCCCCCGCGCCAGAACTCGGGGCGGATACGGCGCAGGTGCTCAAGGCTGCTGGATACGACGAGGCCCAGATTGAACGACTCAGGGTGGATCGGGTTATCGCCTGACGGCCTCTCAGGGCTTGAGGTCTCCGGTTTCGGGCCCGCGCGCCCCCGCGAAGGCGAAGCCAAGCGTCGCCAATACGGTGCGCACGGCCGCGGCTGCAGGCTCGCCAGCGGCCGAGTCCGAAAGGCTCGCAGAGGCGGCCTCATCAAGCACCCTGAGGCACCCGGGGACGTCAAAGTCGTCGTCGAGCCGTTCGTACGCGGCGGCCAGGACAGATGCGTCTGGGTCGGCCGTTGTGTTGCGGTTTGCTGCGGCCTTCAGGCGTTCGTACACAGGGCGCAGGGCAGGGAGGTCGCCTTCGTGGTAATCGACGTTCGTGCGCAGATGGTTACTGAGGAGGTAAAGCCGGAGGTGGTCGGGCTCGAATTCCTTCATCAGGTTGCGGGCGAGCACGAGGTTGCCAAGGGACTTGCTCATCTTCACGCCATCGAGCTGCAGCATGCCATTGTGCATCCACCAGCCACAGAACGGCTGCAAACCTGAAGCACATTCCGCCTGGGCAATTTCGTTCTCGTGGTGGGGGAACAGCAGGTCGTAGCCGCCGCCATGGATATCGATCTGGCTGCCCAGGAGCGTGCGGGACATGGCGGTGCACTCGATGCTCCAGCCGGGGCGTCCCGGGCCCCAGGGGCTTTCCCAGCTCGGGTCGCCCGGGTCGACCTCCTGCCACAGGAGAAAGTCCAGTGGGCCACGCTTCTTGTGTTCGCGCTTGGACTCGGGGTTCTCGCGTTTCGCCAATTCGGCGGGTGTGACGCCGTTCAGCCGGCCATAGCGCGGGAATTTCGAGGCCTCGAAGAAGACATCTCCGTCGACGACGTATGCGCAGCCATTTTCAATGATGGTCGCGGTTGTCTCGATTATCTGGGGGATGTGATCGGTCGCTCGGGGGTAGGCCCAGGGCCGGAGGACGTTAAGGCGGTCGAGGTCTGCACGAAAGATGGCGTCATTTTCGTCGCGAATTTCGGCGATTGGCCGCCCGCCCTGCCGCTTCGAGACCATGATCATGTCGTCATCGATATCGGTGATGTTCTGGACGTAGCGGACTTCATTGCCGAGGAAGGTTAGGTAGCGGCGAAGTGCGTCGAATTGGACGTAGGAGAACGCATGGCCAAGATGCGTGACGTCGTAGGGCGTGACACCGCAGACGTACATACG
>DATNET010000035.1:0-2467 GCA_035606745.1 Tepidiformaceae bacterium | reverse complement strand
AGCTCAGCGCTTCTACCCGTTTGTAAAGCTGGGCGATGCACAACTGCTTTTGATGACCGACGACCAAAATCAGACCCCCCGGTTGGTTTGGATCGTCACGGTCCTGGACAAGCCAACGTTCGTCGGCGGGCCAGTCGGTGCAGATACTCCTCCGGACACCACCCGCCCCACGTATTGGCTCGTCTTCGTGGATGCTCACACGGGCGAGTCGCTGTTCGGACAATCAGGCGAGAAGGTCAACTAAGGGCGGCTCCCGAGCAAAGCGAAACAGAGCGCCCGCAGCCAACTGGCCGCGGGCGCTCTTTGCTGTTCTTAGCAAGGGCTGTTCAGTCTTTCGAGCAGGCCATCACTGGGTCGTAGTCGGGGAGGTCGGTGATCTTTTCGGTGGGCTGGATCCATGCCACCTTGCCATGCTTATCGACGACAATCACGGCGCGGTTTGCGATGCCGCGAGGTTCGATGAGGACGCCATACTTGCGCGCCGTCTCCCCGAGCGGATAGAAGTCGCTCAGGATCTGATAGCTGATGCCGGCCTGTTCCTTCCACGCCTTTTGCGCCCAGGCGCCGTCGCTGGAGATAACGACAGGGATTGCGCCCTGCTTTGCGAACTCTTCGCGCTTCTGTTCGATGAGTGGAAGCTGATTGCTGCACACCGGCGAAAAGGCCGCTGGCACGAAGTTGATAATGACCGCGTTCTTGCCGCGCTGTTCGCTCAGCTTGAATTTGTCGCCGGTCGGGCTCGATGGGAGTTCAAAATCTGGTGCTTCATCGCCAACTTTGAGCGTTGCGGTTTCGGACAAGGTAGTACCTCAGCTTTCGATTCGTCCCATCCATCGTAGAGGGATGAGACGGGGCGGCTCAAACAAGGGCCCGGTTGCCCTTCGCAACACCGGGCCGGCCGAGGTCGTGAGAGGCGATTTAAGGAGGCCGAATCCGGCCTACGATGTCGATTTCCCGTAATAAACGGCGCTGCTAGACTGCGCACGCTTCGGCGCGTCACACAGGGCGGCCGGTGGTTCCGTGTGCCCCCGAAAGGGGCTGGAACTGACTAATAGCTCCGTAACGGAAGGGGAGGTTCCATGCTCCTGGCCCAGATCATGATCCCGGCAGGATGCGCCGTCGCAATCCTGTACTCGATCTGGCTTGCCTACGATGTTCTCCGTCGAGACAAAGGCACGCCCGAAATGCAAGAGGTCGCCGGCACGATTCTTGAAGGCGCCAACGCCTTCCTGAGCCGGCAGTACCGCACCATCGCAATGCTGGCTGTGGTCACAGCGGTCGTTGTTGGCGTGATCGTTGGCGTCTTCAAGGGCAACGCCGATACTGGCGTGCTCACCGGCGTCTCGTTCATCGTTGGCTCGTTCGCATCGGGCCTTTCCGGCTACATCGGCATGTCGATCGCCGTCCGGGCGAACGGACGGACCGCCTCCGCCGCCCAGAACAGCCTGGCCGACGCGATCAACACCGCCCTCCGCGGCGGCGCTTGTTCCGGCTTCCTCGTCGTCGCCCTGAGCCTCATGGGCGTGGCCGGCGTGTTCGCAGTCTTCAGCCGCATCCTTGGCCACCCCGTCGATGAAACTCCGTTCCTCATCGTCGGCTTTGGCTTCGGTGCGAGCTTCGTTGCGCTGTTTGCGCAGCTCGGTGGTGGCATCTACACCAAAGCTGCCGACGTTGGCGCCGACCTCGTGGGCAAGGTCGAAGCAGGGATCCCCGAAGACGACCCCCGCAACGCCGCCGTCATCGCCGACCTCGTGGGCGACAATGTCGGCGACTGTGCCGGCCGTGGGGCTGACCTCTTCGAATCGATGAGCGCCGAAAACATCGGCGCAATGATCCTCGGCGTCGCGATCTTCACGGCCACGGGGAAGGTCGAATGGATCATGTTCCCGCTCGTCCTGCGCGCGTTCGGCGTATTCGCCGCGCTGCTGGGGATGATTACGGTGCCGTTCTGGGCGAAGCGGATCAAGGACCCGATGGGCGCTCTCAACGGCGGCTACTGGGTGATCACGATTGCCAGCATCGGCCTGCTCGCGCTCGCAACCTACGAGATGCTCGGTAGCGCCTGGTACTGGTTCTTCTTCGCGGGCCTTGTCGGCATAGCGACGGGCATTGCGTTCGTCTACATCACCCAGTACTACACCGCAGGCGGGTGGCGGCCGGTGCAGGAAATCGCAGCGGCCAGCCGTACGGGCGCGGCGACCAACATCATCATCGGTACTGCCGTGGGTTTCGAAACGACGGCTGTGACCGCCATCACCGTCGGCATCGCGCTAGTCGTGTCGTTCGTGCTGGGCCAGCACGCCAACCTGACGAACGTCAGTGATATTTCGACGGGCGTGTACGGTACCGCCGTTGCGACTATGGGCATGCTCATGTCGGCTGCCTACGTGCTCGCGATGGACACGTTCGGACCGATTACG
This sequence comes from Tepidiformaceae bacterium, assembly GCA_035606745.1. Lineage (GTDB taxonomy): Bacteria > Chloroflexota > Dehalococcoidia > Tepidiformales > Tepidiformaceae > DATNET01. The sequence continues at coordinate 47 of DATNET010000035.1, read as the reverse complement.
GATAACGCGGGCGGGATCACCGAAATGGCCGCCGGGACAAAGCCCGA
>DATNET010000386.1:0-2224 GCA_035606745.1 Tepidiformaceae bacterium | reverse complement strand
GCTGTGTTGAAATCCTGGTCATCTTGCTGGTCCGCAATAGTAGCTGGAGCGGACATCCAGCGGACTTCGGTGCAGGGGTCGAACACTTTTTCAACTCTCTGAACGTCGTCGCCTGGCTGGAATTTGGGGCAGGAGCCGGTGCAATTGGGTTCGCCGTAGCGGGAGCCGTCATCGGCCCCGGGAGCGCCCGAGGCCTGCGTATGCTCGAACGCTCGCTGTTTGTCGAGATCCTCTTGATTCAGCCATTTGCGTTCTACGAGGCGCAGTTCTTCGCTTCCGCGGGGATGTTAGTTGCGCTGCCGCTGCTCGGGATCGTCCAGTACGTCCTCCGGCGCCAAACAGAGGCGGAAGACGATTCTCGAGACGACGAGGTGTCCCCTGCGGAGCGGAATGGCGTCCACCCGGCGACCTTATCGCCGTCGGAGCCTGTCATCGCAGCGGAAGGAAACCAGCGAGTAGAGTGAGCACATCTGAGCATTAATGGAGAATTCCCGTGACATCGGAAATGAGCCTCTTCGACGTGATGTACAACTGCCGCGCGATGCGCCGCATCAAACCGGATCCGGTCCCGGAAGAGCTACTGGTAAAACTGATCGACGCGGCGAACCAGGCGCCTTCGGGTTCGAATACGCAGAACGGCCGCTGGCTCGTGGTACGCGACCGGGCGCAAAAAGATGCGCTCGCGGAACTCAACATGAACGTCTTCAAGCTCTATACCGCACCATCGGGAAATCGCGCCGCGGCGTTGCCGCACCAAAGCGAAGCGGCCCGGGCACGGATGCTGAGTGCGGTCCAGTGGCAAGCCGAGCACTTCGCCGAGGTCCCGGCGCACATCATTGCCTGCCTCGAATTCGGTGCGCCGCCGCCAGACAAATTTGTGGTCGGAGCGGGCGCGGGCGGCTCTATCTGGCCGGGCGTCCAGAATTTGCTCCTCGCCGCCCGGGCTCTGGGGCTGGCTGCCACGCCAACAACGTTTGCGATTTCCGATCGCTCAGCAGCGAAGCGCGTCCTCGGCCTGCCAGACACCATCGAGCCGTTTTGTCTCATACCCGTTGGTTATCCGCTGGGGAAATTCGGGCCCGTGACGCGAAAACCGGTCGAGGAAGTGATGCGCTGGGACCGGTGGTCCTGAGAGGCTGGCCCGGAGGTCGCCGTTCGTGCGGAGTGGCGTAGTATTTGGCGGATGCGCACATTGTGCCAAACACCTGGTGAGTTGCTCAACCAATGGCGCTGACTGAGCCGCGGCCACGGCGTCTCAATACGGCCTGGATCGTGCCGCTCGCTCTCCTGGTCGTTACCCTTGCCACGGTCGGGGGAGTGATCCTCCTCTCGCGGGTGGTGAGCAATGAGCACCTGCGGCCGGCCGCGCCTGCCTTTACCTACGCGGGGCCGCCGCAACCTTACGTCCGTTACAGCGTGAAAGAAGCCGCTCCGGACAAGCTTTCCGTCGTTGCGGATGTCCCCGATGGCGCGCCGGTACCGGCACCATTGGCTCTCGTGCCGGGTCCCGCGACAAAGGTCGAAGCACTGCAACCGGTGAGCCCATCCACCATCGCGGTCGGTGATTGGGTCTCTGTCATCGGTATTGCGAACGAAGTCCGGAACTTCTCGATCGATGCGATCGTCGTGATGGCGGCCGAGGGCCAGCCGGGCAGCGACCACGTGCTCCGTTCCCCGGGGGGCTTCGCCGGCAACGAGGCTTCTCCGAACGCTGCCGACCGGGTGATCTTTGGTGGCGCTGTCACAGCCATCTCAGGTTCAACACTCACACTTAACGGTGCTGCCGGGCCGATCACGGTCGACCTACTGGCGAACGCGCCGCTTTTCCGCCTGGAATCCGTTCCGCTCTCGGCAATCCACGATGGCGACCGAGTCTCTGTGATCGGCGGAAACGCCGCCGCGCCGGCCGCAATTCTCGCGCAACACATTCCCTCGCCGTGACATTACTCGGTCCGAAGGGCCTGAGCGTCGGCAGTCGACGCCATGATGAGCGTGGCAGCCACGAGGGCTATCGCGAACACGGCAAAGACCACGCCTACCGCTCCTGCCACCACGGCCCACTGCGTTTGAAGGACAAAGCCGGGCTCCACGTGCGCCCCGGTTTCCGTGACGTTCATGAACGAAAGCATCTGTCGCCCGACGGTCACACCGAGTGCCGCACCCGCCGCGGTCCCAGCAATGGCCACGACGGAGTACTCGAGCGCCAACATCCGGAGCAGTTGCC
>DATNET010000032.1:0-3474 GCA_035606745.1 Tepidiformaceae bacterium | reverse complement strand
GGTGGTGGCTCGTGATTCGGGCCGGGTGAGTGTGGCGACCGAGCTCGATGACTCGGCGCTTTCGTTTTTCTTCTTTCTAAAGAACAACAGGGTAGTAGGTTTCCTTTCGGTCGGTGGTCGTGTCGCTGCTCCCGGCTGCGGTGGCGATGAACCCGGCAAGGCAAAGCCTTGTTGGACTCATCGCTCGCGCCAGCGAGTGACGGGTGAGTATCAAAGCGACAGACGACGACGGGCGTGCAAAGCGGCAGAAATGACGTGCGGCCAACAGGCGAGCGCTACCAGTCACAAACAACTCGGAACGATCATAACACAGTTCCGACGCTTGCTGTTTCGTTTACCGAATTGCCGGTCAGCCCGGCGCGACGCCGGGCGTCTGGACGTCAGTCCAGTGGGTGCCCCCATCGTTCGTGCGGCGTATGACGCCGTCAGCCGTGGCATATCCAGTTTCGGGATTAGCGAACACGGCAGTCACAGTGTCGGGTGAACTAAATTCGCGGCGCGCTGGTGCGGCTGTCCACGTCGCTCCGGAGTCGGCCGTTACCTGGCCGGCCGAAGCCGTGTCGGTGGCCCACCAATGTGTCGCGTCGCGGAAGGCGACCTGGCCAGCATCAGTCGAGTTCGGGACGATGGCCGCCCAGGCCCAAGTGGCGCCCCCGTCCGTCGACTCGTAGACATAAGCGTGACCCCAGCCATCCGCACCGAGGAGAAGGATCCCCCCGGCACGCTGGACATTTCGCGGGCTCAGGGTAAACCCGCCCGCGCTCGTCTTCTCACCCGGAGGATCGGGTAGCGGTGCCGATGCGGTCCACGTGTTGCCACCGTCCGAAGTGGTGTAAATCACCGGAGCGCTATTCGGGTCCGAGGCGGAGAGGAAGCCGTGGCTTTGGTCGATGAATGCGAGTCCGCCCTTACACTGGGCCGCGGCGATTCCCGGCACTGTACGGACGGCACCGGAACTCGTTGACGGTAGCTCTTGCCAGGTCGCGCCACCGTCTGAGGTGTGCCAGATCGATGTCGCCTCAAACGTGCATTGGGTTGCCGGAGAAGCTGCCGCAAGCAGCCAGCCCTGCTGGTCGTCGACGAACGAAATCTCACTCCCGGCGACGGGTCCACCCATGTTGGGCAGGGAGCGTTGGCTCCAGCTGTCGCCACTATCTTCAGAGCGAAACAGTTTGGCGCCATCGACAAGCGCCCAAACAACGTTGGCGGATGGGGCACTGAGTTGGAGCGTCGAGGGGAGAGACTTGGGCGAAACCGACGCACGAGTGGGCGCAACGGTAGTCGGCGACGGAACAATGCCCGTCGCGGTCGTGAACTCCGACACAGGTTTCCCGCCTGAACTACATGCCGTGGCGAGCAACACAAGCGCGAGTACGGCTATACATAGGGATCGGTTCAGGTCCACATCCATCGTGCGCTCAGGGTGAATCAACGTTACATCGCCTGCGACAGCCCGGACGAGCCACCAACTTCGACACCCGACGTGAACTACCCCGGCGCGACTTCCGACATGATCGCAACGACGTTGTCGTCGGGGTCGTTGAAGAACGCCATCCACAATTCGGTGCCGTCTTCGGCGCGATTGATCATGTGGGGCGCGCCCGCGAACTCGGCGCCGCGGGCGGTGAGTTCGGCGTGCGCCGCATCGATGTCGGGTACGTCAAAGTAGAGCGCAGAGGAGCCGTGGCCCTGTGCTTCGGGCAGGGCGTCGAGCATCAGCCGCGTTCCTGCGCAGTCGAAGAACGCAAGTTGGCCCGCTGTAAACAGGTGCGGTAACCGGACGATGTCGCGATAAAACGCGACCGAGCGTTCGATGTCGGACACGGTCCTGGAGACTTGGCCGAGATGGCCGAGGGCGAGCGGTTCAGGCATGGCGGGCTGCGACCTCCTTGATTTGGCGCTGTCGCAAGGTGCACCGGGCCAATGACGCAACGCCTGGCGGCCTTCGACGCCCAGCTTGGCGCGAATGTTTTCGAGGTGGAACTTCACGGCATCGAGGCTGGTCTGGCGTTGGCGCGCGATGATGCGGTTACTCATGCCGTGACGGACGTCGTTGAGGACGTCCCATTCGGCAGGCGTGAGGCGGTCCGGATGCGGCGGGCGTCCCCGCTGTCGGGCTTGCATCGCGCCATGATAATGAGCCCCGCTACGAATTACCCTCCCCTGGCCGGCTCCCGGTGTCCGCCGGCTGGCCGGCAGCCGATGTCCCGGGCTAGCCGGCTGCCGATTCCCGCCCGGCTGACCGGCTCCTGATTACCGTGCTCGGGCGGTCGCTTCTCCGTCAGCCAGGGTTGCCGACGGGCGCGCTTCGGTGGGATCGATGATGCGGCTCAGCGAGAAGAACGCGAGGCTTTGCTCTTCGCACGTCACCGCCAGCACACGATTCGTCTGGTCGATGTCGATGCCTTTCGGGCCGCCTTCCTGTTCGTTGTAGCGGCCACGTGCGAACGCTTCGTCCTCGAGCACGACGACCGAGCGCTCGGGACTGCGTTCCCCACCCCAGCCATCCCCGCGGTGATAGACGTGGATCACCGGCGCACCCGCGTCCGCGACCAGCACGTACGCGTCATCGGATGAAAAGCGCAGGCCGTGGGGGTAGTTCGCCTGGCGTAGCGTGCCAGCAGGCGCCGACCAGGGGCCCAACTTGCCACGAGTTGAGAACATCTTGACGTCGTGCGTGCCATGGCCGCTGATCGCGATCCATTCGCCATCGTGGCTGAGTGCGATACCGTCCGGAATCCTCAGGCTACGGCGGAGGAAGAGACGGTTGGCCACGACTCGGTATCCTGCCCGCGGGTCGAGGACGTGGCGGCTGACATGGTTGGTGTAGTTGTTGCACACGAGGAGGCTGATGAGTCCCCCGGCTTCGTGTCTTACTGCGATGGAGCCGGGACTCTTGATTCGGCCTGGGAATCGGCCGCGAATCTCCGCGAGCGGCGCAACGTGCACGCGACGGCCCGCCATTTCTCCGGGCGGCAAAGGAACGACCGACACGTGTCCATCGCGATTGGCGACGACGAGGGTCTGGTCATCGATGAAGTCGAGCCCGTGCACCAAGCCGATGCCGCCGGACGTGACCTCCAGGAAGTCGTCCACGGAGACATGCGGTCCGTCGGGACCGGCTTCGACCTGAACCTTCAAAATGAGACACCGCTTGCCGCTGAAGCCCGCGAGGGCCAGCAGCTGGTTGCCCGGCGAAAAGCGCAGGTCCTCGGTGCGTCCGAGGGCCGAAATCGCGGCCAGTACAGGTTCGGTAGCGCGGAAGTCGAGTCGAGGGAGGACGTTTGGCATTGGCTTTTGCAGTGGCAACGCAGCACAAATGGTTGTGGGGTCCGCGTGACAAGCCGAACTCTAGGGCATTCGCTCGCACAGCGCACGATCGCGGGCAGCGCCCGGCCCACGCACCGATCGGCCCGCCCCTCGCGTAGAATGCGGGCAGAGCTGGAGGTATTGCGCTGTGAACACGCCCGAAAC
>DATNET010000358.1:0-6074 GCA_035606745.1 Tepidiformaceae bacterium | reverse complement strand
TTCACGGTGAACGCAGGGATGACTTCATCGGAAAAGAGCTTGAGCGACGCCAGGACCTTTTCGTTGGGGATGGTCTCGCCGGTGTTGATGAGGAAGCACATCCGGTCCACGCCTACCTCTTGCCACCACTTGAGCGCCTTGATGCACGCCTCGGGGTCGCCTATGGGCGTGCCCGCCGCGACCGGACCGACCACATCGCCCGGGCGGTTTCGCAGTGGCGCAGCGCTCGCGTGGGAGTGGTATGCCGGGGAGGGATAGATGCCGCCGACGCCGACCAGGTGCGCGGCCCGGGCCCCGAACTGCATCGCGGCCATGCCGCCCACCACCTTCGCCTCAGCGTCGTCTTCGCCGCAGTACATGAACGCCACACCGTTGACCTGTTCGTTCACGAACTCGCCCACGGGTTCGCAACGGCGGATGGCCCGGCGGTAGTCTTTCACCATTTGCTGATAGTCGACGGGTGCGCCGAGCGTAACGCCCAGCATGCCCATGCCTCGCTCGCCTGCCTGCACGGCCGTCTCTGGCGACTGCACCGCGACCCAGAGTGGCGGATGGGGTTTTTGCAGCGGCTTGGGGATGATGTTTCGCGGCGGCATGCTGAAGTACTTGCCATTCCAGGAGAAGTTGTCCGTGGTCCACATCTTCACGATGGCGCGCGCGCATTCGTCCCACATCTCTTTGGTGTTGTCAGGCTCGCAGCGAAACGCCCCCAGCTCCGTCCACGTTGCCGAACGTCCGGTGCCGAATTCGAGCCGTCCATCGCTCAGCAGGTCGAGCGTGGCAGCGCGCTCCGCGACGCGCGCCGGGTGATTTACCGGCGGCAGGAGGAGCGCTATACCGTGACCGAAGCGGATGCGCTTCGTTTTCGCCGCGCAGTAGGAAAGGAAGACCTCCGGCGCGGACGAATGCGAATACTCCTCCAGGAAGTGGTGCTCCACTTCCCAGACCTGGTCGAAGCCAAGGTCGTCCGCCGCCACGACCTGCTCGACAGCCTGCCGGTACACCCTGCGCTCCGATTCTTCGTCCCACGGCTTCAGGACAGAATGTTCGTAAAAGATGCCGAACTTCATCGCTCACTCCAATCGGGCCGATGCCCCGCTATTTTGTAAGCCTCAGGCTAAGCACTTTATGCTACCATGACCGGCGCCGCGCAACCGCGCCCGGGACCTTTATGAAACAGCGCGTCGCCGTCGTCACAGATTCCAGCTGCGAAATCCCGCCCGCGGAAGCAGCCCGGTTGAACATGTCCATGGCTCCCGTGAAGTTCGCTTTTGAACAGCACGCCGTGGCCGACGGTTCGCTGCCGTGGCCGGCGTTTTACGCGCGAATGACAGAATCCGGTGAACCTCCGCAGGGCTTCGGGACGTCGGAAGACAGCTTCATCGAAGCATTCGCCGCGGCGAGGGCCATCAGCGATGAGGTGCTGTGCCTGCTCACGCCCTTTGACGTGAGCCCATCCTTCACCACGGCGACGGCGGCTGCGTTGGGCTCCCCGGCTGGCTCGGTGCGCATCGAAAACCCGGGGATCGCCTCGGCCGGGCTGGGGGCACTTTTGCTATCGATAAGCGCGGGCGTGTCGGCTGGGTTGTCGCGCGTGGAGCTGACCGATGCCATTGATCGCCTGGAGCCGATGACCGAAACGCTGTTCGTGCCGGCAAGGCTCACGTGGCTGGAACGGTCGGGCCGGCTGGCGCTCATCGAGGATCGTCTCGGTTCCCTGGCCGGCATGGTCCCCGTCCTGCGCGTCGGGACTCGGCTTACGGGCGTAACGGCCGCTGAAACCCACGATGCGGCGCTAGCAAGGGCCGTCGAACTTGCGGGAGCCCGCGCTCCGGCGGGAACGGAGTTCGTCGCGCTGGTCGCGCACGCCGGGGTACCCGACGTCGCAGCGAGCATCCAACAGCGGCTCCGCGAAACGTGGCACGTCACGCACGCCGTCATTACCGACCTTACGTCGACCATCGGCTCACAGCTTGGGCCCGGTGCAATTGGTATCGGCCTGGCCCCGGTCGCTATGCCAGAGGAGAAATAAAGATGCCCGACAGAGGCCTACTCAACACAGCGACCCTGGAGGGTTGCTCGGCGTTGGACCCTGCCCGCAGCGACATGGAGCTGACGGGCGTCCGCTGGTGCCAGGCCACGTTCGAAGTCGACAAGGACGCAGTGCTCGATATCCTGCCCTGCGACGTCAGCCGGCCAATCCCCTGCTACGCGCGTCTGCTCGTGGCGGTGGCTGAAAGCGGCACCCATGGACCAATGGGGCTGGCCATCCTTTCCGCGGGAGCACGCAGCGAAATGATGCCCCGAAATGTGGTCGTTCAGTACATCGTCGATGGGCCGGTGGCGACAGCAGAGCGTGCGTTCGGCGGGCAGATTCGGCCCGGCAAAATTACGCTCGAACGTAGTGGTGACGGTGTCGTAGCGACCATCGCCGACGGCAGCCTGAAGCTCGTGACCCTGGGGTTGCCCGACCTGCGGCCGATCGACGACGCGATGTTGCGATGGGATACATGGCTGGGGTGGGCAGCTGGTGGCGGCGGGCCTGAATTGGTCGAATTCGCCCCAAGCGCACAACCGAAGGCATCGTTCCTCTCGAGGAAGTCCACGGTCGAAGTCGACCCGGCCCTTCCACCCACGAACGTCTGGCGCCGCTTCCGAAACCTGAACACCATTTCCGCGTGTTTCGTGGAGGGCGATTTGACCATTGGAGCCGCCCAGCCCCGCCGGAGCGCGGTCTAGCGACCAAATGTCGGGCTGAGAGTCCGGCTATGCCGTTGCTCGAGCGAGCCAGAGGTCCCTCATGAGTTGGGCCTGGCCAACGTGCTCCCGCAGGTGTGCGAGTGCATGGAACAAACACTCCGTGCCTGTACGGATGGGCACATCGGTCTGTTCGCCTGGCCAGTCCACGGTCACGGCGAGGTCCGCATCCATGCCTGCACCAAGGATGCCCGCGAGTTCGCTCTGAAATTGATCCACCATCGCTACGAGGTCGTCGGCGCCTTTGCCTCGCGTTTCGAACGCGGCTGCGCGTTCCGTCTTCTGGTAGGCGGTGATGGAACCGCGGACCCCGGAGCCGCAGCCAAACCAGAAACGCGACGATGTCACGCAGTGGGTTGCGAGGACATCGAGCGAGTTCGTCGAAGGCGCCGGTGTCCAGTCCATCGATTGCAGCGGCAGGCCGTCGATGGCGCTCCTGAGCATGTCGAAGGATTCACGGGCGATCTTGAGTGCGGCGGCATGAGTGGGAGTCATGCGGAAAGCGTAATGCCGCTGCCGGGCAACAGCCACCACTGCGCCTGGGAGTTCGCCACGGCTACGGCGAGGAAACGCCGTTCAGCGCATCTACCACCGCCATGAGGTCCCCGGTGCCGTAAAAGTTCACTGCGACGAAGTTGGCGACGTGCTGCCGTTCGCGCTCACACTCCCGCGCACGGTTGAACAAGAACGAGTAGCTGTTGACGATGCGGGCATCGGCCTGACTCGGTATTGGTGCGAGGATCCAGTTGTTCAGGAGGAAAAGGTCGTTCGTAGACTTGCCTCGATCCAGGGCGCAGGTGAAGCGGGCGGGCGTTTTCACGGCGTAATTGGTGTCCTGTGTGAGGTCCCAGCCGGATTCATACCACGCAGGGGGCGGGCCCTCGTGTTCCGACATCACCAGCAGCCGATGCCCGGAATCTATCATCTGCCGAAGCGTCGGCCATGGGGTGCCCGGGACGTGAACGAACGTGTAGCGCGTCAGGCCGGTTGCATCGAAGACGGCCGCCGTCTGGTCCGCTGGGACGTAGTCCTCGAAAAAGATGCTCATCACTTCATCCGGATGCGTGGCCAGGAAGTTGGACACGTCGGTCATGGCGGAAGCCAGCGGTGTGCTGCCCAGTCCGCACATCAAATGACAGAGGTAGACGCCCGGTTTTCGTACGGTGGTCGACTCTGAAGCGGTGAAGCGAGCACGCAGCGCCGGGCTCAAATGGCGCGCGAACGCGGCGCTTTGCTTCGGAGTCTCCCAAGAGTGGGAGTCGATGAGCAGCATGCGGACGCCGTCGTTGAGCTGCTCGCTGATGCCGTGTTCCTGAAACGGCCCGACCCAGCCTCCATCGGCGTTCGACATGGAATTGTGCGTTGCCGGGAAGACTACCTCATCGAAAGGCCGGTCACAGAGTTCCGCATGGCCATTGCAGAGCATGGGCGGAGGGTCCGTCCGAGCATCTCTGGCGAGCGGAATCAGCACGCTCCCAAGGATGAGCGGCAGCACGAACACCGGGAGACTGCGCCTTCCCAGGCTTCGGGCGACAAGTCGAACGGCGGTGTCTCGCAAATTTGTCACGTTTCGGCGCGGATAATAACAAAACCATCGCAAGGTGTGGGGTTATTTACCGGCCGCGAATAGACACATACTCTTCGGGTACACTGCCCCATCACACGCACGCATGGCGCGTTCCAGGAGGCCGAAGGTGCTGTTCGCCGCGACAAGCTCCAGCACGACCATCAAGTTCACCGGGTTTCACGGCCTTCCCGTTGCGGTCCTGGCCGTCGGGGTGCTGGTCATCATCGTCTGGGCAGTTATGTTCGCTGTCCGCTACCTCGCGACATTCCCGAAGCTGCCCGCCGCCGGCGCAGAATCATCCGAACTCGGCCCAGAAACACCTGCGATAGCCAACCTGCTCGTGAACCGCTGGAAGCTGACGCACAACGCGATGGCAGCGACGATGCTCGACCTCGCGGCACGAAAGATGTTGGAAATCGACCAGCTCGGGAGCGACCACTTCGTCGTCCGCCTTAAGCGGACGCCCGGCCCCGCCGACAGTCTCACCGACTACGAGCAGCAAGTCCTGGACCACGTCCGTTCACGGGCGACTGGCGGATCTGCCCCAGCAGAGGCACTCGATCTCGGCGAGACGGGAGAGGCGGAGCAGTGGTGGAAACGCTTCGATAAGGCCGTTGTGAGCCAGGCGCGAAGCCTCGGTCTCGCGCGGAGCCGTTGGTCGCCGAACGATTGGCTGGTCCTCGGAGGGATTCTGCTCGCCGGGCTGGGGCTGATTGGCCTCGCGGCCGCGCTGGCGCATGTCATTGGCAGCACGGCGAGCGCGTCGTCGTCGCAACGCTCCAGCCGCTGGGACTCGCTCCTTGCTGCCGGGTTCGTGTGGGTCGTGGTCATGGGCTGGATGGGCAGTCTGCGCGCCATCCGCGACACTCCCTCCGGCAAAGCGGCCTGCGCCCGCTGGCTCGGCGTGCGGAACTACATGAGAAGCGCTCACGCGTTCGAAAACGCGCCGGCAGCTGCCGTCATCCTCTGGGATAGGCTGCTTGCCTACGGGGCGGCGCTCGGCGTAGCACACGACGCCGTGCATGATTTGCCCTTTATCGCCGAGGCGCCGGGCACCGCGTGGAGCCGCTCGACTGGGGTGTGGCGGCAGATCAGAATCGAATACCCTCACCGCTTCGGCTATGGCTCGAAGCCTCTGACGGTGTTTTTGCAGGGACTTGTCCGGGCGATTTGGTGGGGCGGGCTGGCATTTGTCATTCTGCCAATCGTCACGAAGATCGCTTTCAGCATCACAAAGGACGGGCTCCCCAGCACCCAGACAAAAAACGAGATCTACTTCTACGCCGCCATCTTCGCCGCCGTGTCGATAGTCGGCGCCTACCTGGTTGTCCGTTTCCTGGACGGTGCCATTCGCCTCGGCATCGCGGCACGCGACCTTGGCAAGTCGACCACCTACGAAGGCACCGTGATCAAATTCCACGAGGGACGCGCGGCGGTTGACGACGGGAAGGCGGACGAAATCCGGGCGTGGATGCCCGTCGCCGCCGGAAACGGCACGGGGCTCTCACGCGGAATGACCGTGCGCGCGACAGTGACACCCCACCTCCACTACGTGTCGAATTGCACGATTCTTTCAGGCGCGCCATCGAGTGCGCCGGATGGGGCAGGGCAGTCCGTACGTACATTTGGCCCCGGCTCGATCGCCCCGAACATCGATGCTGCCTACATCAAGCAGCTCACCGGGCTTGATCTCCCGGCTGTCGATCCATCTGCCGTCCCCGCCGGTACGGCTCATCTTCCCGCTGGCTCG
>DATNET010000285.1:0-7074 GCA_035606745.1 Tepidiformaceae bacterium | reverse complement strand
CGATCGCTTACCAACAAGGGGTGCGGCTGTTCCGCGTGCACGATGTCGCAGGCACGGTGCGGGCACTCGGTATGGCCGCGGCGCTGACCACCTCCGCGAGCGGTGAATTCGCCCCGGACGGCGAGAGCTGGCCGTGGCGAGCGGGAGCCTCCGCCGCTCACATGACGACCGCGGCGCCCGATAAGCGTGCGCCAGCCGGCCAGCGCTGGTAACGAATACCCCTCGTTGGCACCGGTCGGCAATGAGTTTGGAGGAGGGGGCGTAATTGCCGGGCGCGAAGCAGTATCCTCCTCGCCATGTCGCGCATACCGTCACAGGCGCGTCCCTGGGCACGCCGGTCGCCGGGACGGCCACGGCACCCGGACCTGCTAACGCCCGTCGAATGGGTGATCACGCGCTGGGTGCGGGCCGGGCTCAGCAACGCTCAGATCGCCCGGCTGCGCGGTTGTCGCGTCGATACCGTGCGTGACCACATCGCCAGCGCGCTCGGCAAACTCGAACTTGGCGACCGAGGGGCGCTGGAACGCTGGCGAGGCGTGCCTCTCGGCGGCGAGGAACTGCCCGGCATCGACCTCCGGGCCATGGAAAGGAAGCTTCGAATGACAACCCCTCCCATCACCGCCGCGACCGTTACTGGTGGCGCGGCCATGTTCCTCGTTGATGATGTGGCACGCACCGCTGAGTGGTACCGCGACCACCTCGGCTTCGAAATCGGCGAATACTTTCGCGATGACCACGGCCCGCACGATGACGAGCCGAACCACCCGGCCGTGGGCGAGGCGATCTTCGTGATCCTTAGCCGCAACGGTCACCAGCTGATGCTGAGTCGCACCACGGAACGCGGGCTCGGCGTGCGCTCAAACCACGATGCGAAAACGATGACCGGCGATGTCTACTTCTGGGTCGATGGCATCGAGGCGCTCTACGAGGCGGTGAACGGCGCCGGCGGGACGACGTTCGTCCACAAGCTCGTGACGCAGCCATATGGCCTGGCAGAGTTCACCGTAAAGGACTGCGACGGGCGGGTCATCACGTTTGGCGGGCCACCGGCGGGGTAGCGCGGGCACGGCGCGGTGGGCGCCCGCAACTCAGCCAGTTGCCGGGCGCGCTTCAATGATGTGGAAGCGTGATGTGGTCGGAGTCGTCCCGGTGAGCTCGAAGCCGGCGCTGGCCAACAGCGTCCTCCACTCCTCAAGTTCGCGTTCGCGGCCGCCTGTAATGATGAGCATGTTGAGATCGGAGAGTGCATCCCTGGCCGTGCTCGCCGCTGGCAGCATGATGCCTTCGATGATGAGCACGCATCCACCGGGCGCCATTGCCTGCCGAATATTGCGGAGGATCTCCCGCGACTGCTCGTCAGAGCAGTCATGAAGCACTGACTTCAGGATATAGGCGTCGCCGCCCGCCGGGACTCCATCGTAATAACTGCCCTGTGCGGTCTCACACCGGCCGGACAGGCCCGCCTCCTCGATCACTTCCCGGGCCTCGGCGACGGTCTTTGGAAGGTCGAAGACGACGCCGTGCGGGCGTGGATGTTGTGTCAGCAGGGCCACGATGAGGCGGCCGTCCGCTCCTCCGATATCGACTATCCGAGTGAAACGATTGAAGTCGTACGCCTCGACGATAGCTTTCAATACGCCGCGCCACAAAGCGGCCATCGCCTCGTTGAAAACGGTGGCCTCGCCTGGCTCGCCGGCACGCAACTCCCAGATGCTGGCTCCATGCAGATGGTGCGCCGCGTCCTCGCCGGTTTGGACGCTGTGCAGGAGGTCGCCTGAGAGTGACCAGTGTTGCGGGCGACCGATGAACGCCGCCCAGCCGCGCATGGAGCCTGGATGGTCCGACTTCAGCAGTTCCGACATAGGTGAGGCGACGAACCGCCGCCCTTCGACTTCGCGGAAAATCTCGACGGTCGCCAGCACCCGGAGCAGCCGGTACAGCCCGTCTTCGTTTACCCCGAGCGCCTCCGCGAGTTCAGCTGCGGAACGAGGCTCGCCCGAGACGAGGTCAGCGACCTTCAGCGTGGCGGCGACGTATATCGCCTGCGAAAGCCGATACCCGTCCGTCAGACGGAGCAGCGTGGCGGCAGGGTCGGCGTCTGCGTGAGTCACGTTGGGCACCTCACAGCGGTAGCCTATACCAGACTGCAAAGTTGTCAACGCGATCCTGGTGTGGCCGGGGCGTGTTCGGCCACAGGCTCGAGAGGCAGCCGTAGGGCCTGTCGGAGTTGACGGCGAAGGATTGCGAGGGGCGGGAACTGGGCTTCAGCCGAAGGACCTTTGGCCCTGCGCGGTCACCGGCGCTAACGGCTCGCCGTGGCGCCTTCGGGCGTCAGCACCGTGGCCGCCGACTTGAGCAACGCCTCCGCCTCCGCGGAGACACGCCGCACGATTTCGCCTGCCGGCAGCAGCTCGTGCACGAGCCCGGATGATTCGCCTGCCCAGTTGAGCCGGCGCTCGGGGTCGTTCTCCATCGCTTCGCCGAACTGATCGGGCTGGCTCTTCACCGCCTCTACCAGGGCATCGGGTTTGCTGCCCCATTCGGCCGTGAAGCGGCTCTGGAGCACGCGGCCGGTGACCCCATTGGGCCACCGGCCGCCACGCACGAGGTCCACGACTTCGCCGTAGAACGTGTTGCCGCCGTCGCTCGCGACGATCTGGGCCTTGACGTCGTCGTCTGCGTTGAATTCGGGGGTGGCCTTAAAGCGTGTGCCCATGACGACGCCTGCGGCGCCCATCGCGAGCGCGGCTGCGAGCCCGCGGCCCGTCGCTATACCGCCGGCGACGATGACCGGGATTTCGCCCGCCTCGTCGAGCATCTGGGCGGCGAAGTTGAGCGTCCCGCGCCGGCCCGTGTGGCCACCCGCCTCGGTGCCCTGCACGATAATCGCGTCTGGCCGGGCAGCTATGGCGGCCCGCGCGGTCTCGAGATCCTGCACCTGGACGATGACCTTCAGCCCCGCGGCCTTCACCGGCTCCACCCAGGCGAGCGGCGTCCCGAACGACAGCGTAACCACGGGCACGCGTTCTTCGATGACCACGTCCAGCATCTGGGATGCGAACGGGGCCCAATCGAAACACACGAGGTTCGCCGAGAACGGCCGGTCGGTGGCCGCACGAAGCTGGGCAATCTCCTCGCGCACGGCACGGGGCGAAGCCGCGATCGTGCCAATCGTGCCGAGCGCTCCGGCTTTGGAAACGGCAGCGGCGAGCGTCGCCCCGGCCCACCGGGCCATCCCAGCGGAAATGATGGGGTGTTCGATACCAAAGCGGCGCGTGAGTTCGGTCGAAAGCATGGGGTAGCCCTCCGAGGTGATGCTTCCATGCTACGCCCGCGGAGAGACGAGAGACGAGAGACGAAAGACGAGAGACGAGAGAGCCCGAGTTCGGCGTTCCTCGCTCCGCGGGCGTGGTACGCTTCGCCACCGGAGGGGAGACCATGTCGTTACGCGGAAAGGCAGCCATCGTAGGCCTCGGCGAATTTAAGCCGTCACGCTACACCGAAGGCGCGACGACCCTCGGGATGCTTGCGCAGGTGGCACATGCTGCGATCGCCGATGCCGGCTTCGAACTCGGCGATGTCGATGGGCTGATCACCGAGAGCTTTGCCGAAGCGCCGTTCATGGCGCCTTCAACGGTCATTGAATACCTCGGGTTGCGGGCAAAGTTTGCCGAGGTGGTGGACCTTGGTGGCGCAACTGGTGCGGGTATGGCGTTGCGGGCAGCGACGGCGATCGCGGCCGGGCTGTGTGAGACGGTCGTGTGCCTGACGGCCGCGCGTCGCGAAAAGCGCTCAACTTCGGGGCCTAAACGGACAGCAAGCACGGGCTGGACGGGCCGTCGGGCTGACCGCACCCCGTACGCGGAATTTGAGGAGCCGTACGGCGCGATAGGCGCGAACTTTGGCTACGCCATGATTGCCCAGCGCTACATGCACGAACATGCGCTCACGGCCGAGCAGCTGGCGAAGATCGCCGTCGCCCAGCGCTACAACGCCTGCCATAACCCCAACGCACTGTTCTTTGGCCAGCCGATCACCGTCGAAGACGTGCTCAATTCGCCGATGATTTGCGACCCTCTGCATCTGCTGGAGATCGTGATGCCCGTGGCGGGGGCGGCCGCGCTGGTCGTCACCAGTGGCCGCAAAGCGAAGAAGGCGAAGCAGCCGCCCGTGTACATCCTCGGCGCGGGCGAGCAGACGACCCATCGCAGCATCACCTATGCCCCGAGCCTGACCGATAGCGCTGTGAAGGGTGCTGCCGATGCCGCCTTCAAGATGGCGGGAGTGCGCCGCAAGGACATCGACATCGCCAGCATCTACGACTGCTACACCATCACCGTGCTGATCTCGCTCGAGGACGCGGGGTTCGCCAAGAAAGGCCAGGGCGGGGCATTCGTCGACAACCACAACCTTCAGTTCGATGGCGATTTCCCGCTGAACCCCCACGGTGGCCAGCTATCGTTCGGCCAGGCGGGGCTCGCCGGCGGCATGTCGCACGTCACGGAAGCAGCGCGTCAGCTCATGGGCCGGGCGCAAGGCCGGCAGGTGAAAAAGCCGCGGCTCGCGTTCGTGAACGGCAACGGCGGCATCATGAGCGAGCAGGTGTCGCTCATCCTTGGGAGGGACCACTGATGCCCGACAACGACGCCAGCACGACGACTGCATACACCCGGCCACTGCCCGAGCCGAACGCCGTCTCGCAGCCGTTCTGGGACGCAGCAAAGGAGCATCGGCTCGTGTTGCAGCGTTCGAAGAAGACGGGGCGGTACGTCTACTACCCACGCGCCGTCTCGCCGTTCGGCGTCAACGACGAACTGGCGTGGACGACCGTATCGGGCCGCGGCACGGTGTATTCCTACACCATTGCGCGCAGGCCCACAGCCCCGCAATGGGCTGCAGACGTGCCGTACGTGATCGCCATCGTGAGGCTGGAAGAGGGCCCCCACCTCACGACGAACATCGTCGATTGTGACCCCGAGAGCGTCCGGATCGGCATGCAGGTCGTGGCGACGTTCGCAGATGTGAGCCCGGAAATCACGCTCGTGCAATTTCGCCCGGCCTGAACGGGCATCCACCGGCCAGATACCGTGGTAGGCCGAGCGCCCGGCCGGGCCCGCTGTCATGTAGGCCGGTCGGCTGGGATTCCAAAATGGACAGGTACGTCTCCCCGATTGTCACCGTGCTGCCCCCACGCTCCGTCCGATGATGCCGAAGCAAATGGCAAGCAACTCCTGCGAGGTGGCTGAGATGAACCGGACTTTTCTTATCGTCGATAGCAACGAAGGCGAGGCGGCCTCATCGGAGCAGCGCCTGCGGATGATTTCACCGGGCGCCGAAGTCCTGGTTGCTTCCAGCGGTACCGCCGCGGTGGCGCTCCTCGAAGAGCGCGGGCTGATGCCTTCGCTAATTTTCGCGGAATTCATGATGCCCGATATGAACGGCATCGAGTTCCTGGGCAAGGTGCGTTCGCGGCGTTGGCTCGAGCGAGTCCCCGTCGCGATGGTCACAACGCTTATCGACGACCGCAACATCGTGAACTGTTACCGCCTCGGCGCCTGCACGTTCCTGACCAGGCCAGTGCCCACGCACGCGCTCCGCGAGACGATTCGCGACTTTGCCCGCCCGGCCGAACAAATGGTCCCGGCAAACGTCGTCTCGATGATGCGCGGCAGCCTGCGCCAGGCGGCCTGAGCTCAGTCGTTGCTGAAGAGCGCGTGCAACGCCGCGCGCACCTCGGCGCCCCGTTCGATGTTCTCTTCGGCGGAATCCTGGACGTGAATAAGGTTCACGTGCTTCGCACCGGCTTCGACGTAGGGAGCGATTCGCTCGGCCACTTCGGCCGCCGAACCGTACGGCGTGTACCGCTCAAAACGTTCGAAGCCGAGCCGGTAGGTGGATTCCATACCGCGAGAGACGAGCCCGCGGGCTACCTCGCGGTCCGGCGCAACGCTCGTCCAGAACTGGATGCCGGGTTCGATTTCAGCGGGCCCACGACCGGCGGCGATTGCCGCTTCGGCGATGACCTCCTGGGCCTGCCGGAAGCGTTCGACGGATTGCCAGATGCCGGTGTAGCCATCGCCATAACGTCCGGCGCGCACCAGCGCGGCGTCGCTTCTGCCCCCAACGAAGATCGGCACGGGGCGAAACGGCTTGGGGTAGACGGTGACGTCGTCGAGCTGAAAGTGCTTCCCGGAGAACGAGACGTGGTCTTCGCGCCACAGGCGGCGAATGATTTGCAACGACTCGTTTGTGCGGGCGCCGCGAGTCCGCGGGTCCACGCCGGAGCTCGTGAACTCGTGCGGGTCCTCTCCGCCGATGCCGATGCCGAGGACGAAGCGGCCCATGCTGAGTTGATCCAGCTGCGCGACCTGTAACGCGACCGGCACCGGGTGCCTCAGTGGAAGCAGGTAGACTGCGGTTTTGAGTTCGATGCGGTCGGTCACGGCGGCGGCGGCGGTGAGCGTGATGAGCCCATCGTTGCCATACCCATAGAACGTCACATGGTCGCCGGCAACGAGGCCATCGAGCCCCATCGCTTCGGCCCGGCGCGCAGCGTCGAGGGTCATCGCCCCGGTCGTACCCGTGCGAACGTCCCAGCCCTTGATCATGACCGCGACAGCAGGTGGCTTCATGCGCCCATTCTAAAGGCGAGCAAGCCGTTCCGTTGACTGTTGGTCATCGCTCATTCCCCGGGATTGAACAGCACCTTTAGGCCACGTGCGAAGGCGGTAAACATGCCGGAGGAGTGGCTCTCGCCGTCAAATACGTGGCTGGTCAGCCGCAGACCGGGGTACTGCCGCCCGGCCAGCGTCGCCGCCAGCTCCCGCATGTTGCCGACCATCCGAGCATGTTTCGCGACTTCGGGCTCCTCTTCCAGGCTGCCCGCCGAAAGGAACACGGCCGCGGACAGGTCGTTGTGTTCGGCCGAGTACTCTTCTTCGTACCGCTTACCGATGCAGTCGTCCCACCAGATGGACGGACTCGCGACAAGGAACCGGTCGAACGCCTCGGGGCGGTTGAAGAGCGTATATAGGGCGAACAATCCGCCCAGCGAGTAACCAACGAGCGTCGAAT
>DATNET010000262.1:0-7073 GCA_035606745.1 Tepidiformaceae bacterium | reverse complement strand
CCGTCGCGCTAAGTGCCGCCAATCACGGAGAACGCTATCTTCGACAAATGCAGACGAATAACCCCGCAGTAACGCTCGAGCCTGCCGCGTATGAACAGAAGGCGATCCTGCGGAACCTCCTCGAGCTCTACGTCTACGATTTCACTGAGTTCACCGGCGACGACATCGGCGCCGATGCCCTCTTCGGCTACCGCTACCTGGACCACTACTGGACGGATCCCGACCGCTACCCATTCCTCATCCGCGCCAACGGCGCCCTCGCCGGGTTCGCCCTCGTTCGCGGCACCGCGCCGAGAGACATGTCCGAATTCTTCGTCATGCGAAAATTTCGCCGCCACCGAGTCGGCTCCACTGCGGCGAAACTGGTCTTCGAAACGTTCCCCGGGCCCTGGCAGGTACGCGAACTCGTCGCCAACCTCCCCGCACAGGCATTCTGGCGCCGCACCATCCGTGAATACGCAGGCGCGTTCGAAGAGGAGAGCGACGCTGAGGAAGTAACCCAGCGCTTCGAAACGCCGCACTAGCCTGCCAGAAGAGCCTCCCCTGGTCAGCGATTGCCGGGGCCAGACCCAGGCATGAAAACCGACCGTTCGCTCCCCCTCTCCCGCAGGGTCGGGGGAGGGGATAGGCGAGCAAAGCTCGCTCAGGGGTGAGGGCGCGATGCCGGGCGGCAGAACCGATTCTCAGATCGGCATCACGCCCTCACCGCGCCTACCCCACAGTCAGCAGCGCACTCCGCAGCATCGATTCCCAAATCCGGTTGCCATCGGTGCCACCGGTGAGTTCCTCGCTGGCCCGCTCCGGGTGCGGCATCATTCCCAGCACATTGCCCCGCACGTTGACAATGCCGGCGATGTTCCGCGCGCTGCCGTTCGGGTTCGATTCCGCCGTCACCATGCCCGCCGCATCGCAGTAGCGGAAGATCACGCGGCCCTTCGCTTCGAGCTCGTCCAACGTCTGCTCGTCGGCGTAGTAGTTGCCCGCGCCATGGCTGATCGGCACACGCAGGACATCCCCGCCGGGGACGCCATCAGCCCACGCAGTGCTCCCACCTTCGCGCTTCAGGTGGACCCACTCACATCGGAATTCAAGGCTCTCGTTCCGCATCAGCGCACCAGGCAGCAGACCGCTTTCGCACAGCACCTGGAAGCCGTTACAGATGCCGATCACCGGCTTCCCCCGCGCAGCAAACTCCATCACCGCTTCCATGGCCGGCGAAAAGCGTGCAATCGCCCCGCAGCGCAGGTAATCGCCGTAAGAGAATCCACCCGGCAACACCACGGCGTCATAGCCGCTCAGGTCCGTTTCGCGGTGCCAGAGGATGTCAGCCTGCTGTTCCAGCACGGTGTGCAGCGCGTGATAGCAGTCGCGGTCGCTCCACGTGCCCGGAAACCGAATGATCGCAAATCGCATCGCGACCCCAGCTTAACAGGGAACAGGGAACAGGGAACGGGGAACAGTGGCCGTGTCGCCCACTCGAAAGTCCACCGCTTTCGGCTCATCCGTTCATCCGAGACGTGTTCCAGGCCACCGCGCTCCGCTTCGGGGCTCATAGTCGCAGAGCCGCCGCGCCCCCTGTTCCCTGCTCCCTGCTCCCTGCTCCCTGCTCCCTGCTCCCTGCTCCCTGCTCCCTGTTCCCTGTTCCCTGCTCCCTGCTCCCTGTTCCCCGCTCCCTGTCCCCTGCTCAGACCGGCAACCCGTCGCCCCGCGCGATCCCCGCGATCTCCTCCGGAGTCGGGTTCGGATACTGCACCCGCGGGTGGTAGATCGCGCGCAGCGTGACTTTGAAGCTCGTCGCCACCGCCTGCAGCTCCCGCATCGTAATGTCGCATTCGTCCAGCTGCCCTTCCGCCAGGCGCTCCGCGAAGATGCCATCGATCAGTTCATCCACGCCCGGCCGGCTCTCGCCCTGCCTCGCGCGCACAACCGCTTCGCACGAGTCCGCGAGCATCACGATTGCCGCCTCTTTGGAGCGTGGCCGCGGGCCCGCGTAGCGGAACTGTGCCGGGTCTACGGATTCTCCGCTCTGCACCGCCCGCCGGTAAAAGTACGTCACGAGCCGTGTTCCGTGATGCTGTGGGATGAAATCCCGCACGACCGGCGGAAGATGATAGCGCCTCGCCATCTCCATCCCATCGGTGACGTGCGCCCGAATCCGTGAGGCGCTTGCCTCTGGGCTCAGCGTTTCGTGCGGGCTCTCGGCGCTGTCCAGCATGTTCTCGATGAAGTTCCCCGGCGATGCAAGCTTTCCCACGTCGTGGTAGTACGACCCGACCCGCGCCACGAGCGCATCCGCGCCAATGTTGTCAGCAGCCCGCTCCGCAAGCGCCCCGACGAGCATGCTGTGGTGATACGTGCCCGGCGCCTCTTCCTGCAGCCGCCGCAGCAACGGATGCCCCGCCTGCGTGAGCTCCATGAGCTGCAGCCGTGTTGTCACTCCAAACGCCAGCGAAAGCAGCACGAGTACCGCCAGCCCCACAACCGCCGCACCGATCCCCGAAGCCGCCGCCGCGAGCGCCATCCACCCGAGGTCGACGTTCGCCCGCTGGATGCTGATCAACCAGAAGACGCTGAGAACCGCACCATTCACCAGGGTGCACACGACCGCTGCGAAAGCGTACCGGCTCAACCGTTCCTCGTTGTGTACGGCTGCCGCACCGGCCAGGCCGGCCGTAATGTACGCCGCCGCAAGTTCGAGTGATTCCATCGAACCGACGAACGTTGAGCCTGCTAGCTGCGGCAGCGTCGCCACGATGAACGCAGCAAACAGCCCCGTCACCACGGCTACCACGCACGCAAACGCAAGATCGGCGAACGCGGCCGCAATGATCGCGGCCGCCGCCACTGGCACGGCGAATTGCAGATACTCCCGCGAGGTATCCGGCATCGTGAGGGGCGAAGCGAGCCGCGTTGCCGCAAGCACAGCCACGATCGCCAGCCCTACGAGCAACATCCGTCGTCGCGCCGGCGCCTGGAACGGCTGGAACAGGTACGTATAGATCGCGAGCGCGAGCCCGAGCGCCGCCGCCACGAGAGCGCCCCCGGCCATGTCGTAGAAGTCGAACCCATCGTGGATGACGCCCGTCGCCCTGAGCGCCTCAATATCCTCGGCGCTGATCACGTCCCCTTCGCCCACGATCACCTGGCCGTGCGTATACGTCTTCACGATCGGTGAAACGCTGTTCCGCGCTTCGCTCTGCTTCTGCTGCGTCGCTTGCGTGTCAGGGGCGAACGTCGGCACCGCGAACGATGTCAGCACCGCCCGGATCCCCGTCAGCTCCGGCCCGGTGACCGCGTCGGTGACGTTCTTGGGCGACGACAGGTAGTCGTCGATGCGGGCCGGGATGTCGGCCGCCGTCACCGGCTTCGAGAGGATGTCGTTCAGCGCCGCGTCCGTGCGCGTCTGCATGTCCGCTAACACCGTCGCGTCAACCGCGAACAGCACCGTCCGGCCGGGCGATGTCAGCTTCGCCCCAAGGGGTAGCGCGGCAAGCTGGTCCACCTGCTGCTGTGGCGTGAGCTTCGCGATCGCACGAATATTTCGGACCTGCTCGAACAGTTTGTCGACATTCGTAATCGCCCCTGCCCGTACCGCTGGGTCGACTGGCAACGGGATGGTGGCGACATTTCGCGCTGCCTGGTCCCGCGCCGCCGCGGTCAGCACATCGGATTCGTACTGCTTGTCGTGCGTTGCCACCAACGTTCGCGGGGCGAAGTCCCCCTCGCGCAACGTCTGTTGAAAGGGCAGCAGCGGCACGACAAACGCAATCGTGGCTGCTGCGAGCAACAACCCAAATAGCGCCGCTATTTTGCGCGAGACAATGGGCTGCGGGTGGCGGCGGATCATTATCCTGCAATTGATGATAACAAACGCCCACACCGGGACCGAACTGGCCTTCACCGGACCGTTCGCCGCAGTCAGTCAGTTCAACGCCGGCGCGTCCCTGGCCCGGTCAGCCGCTGCCCGTGGCGGGCGGCTCGCTCCACAACACCACGCCCTCGCCAAGAAAGTCGTTGAGCGCCCCAAGGTGCTGCACCACGAGGTAGCCCGCGCCCTCTCGCTTTTTGCCGCGACGATCGATAAGCACTGAACGCATCCCCGCCGCTCGCGCCCCCGCGATGTCGGAATCGAGCGAGTCACCCACGAAGATCGCCTCGTGCGGGTCCGCCCCCAGCAGCTTGAGCGCGGCGAGGAATGGCGCCGGGTCCGGCTTGCCCCGCCCCACGTCGCTCGAGGAAATGACGGCATCGACGTACCCCGCGATGCCAAGCTCCTTCAGCTTCGGGACGAACAGATGGCTCGGGAAAATTGAGTTCGTCACGACCCCAATCCGGTATCCGCGATAGCGCAGCGACGCAAGGATCGCCCGCGCATCGTCAAAAAGCTCGTGCGTCGACATAGCTTCTTCGAAGAACAGCCGGCAACACTCCTCGATGTCGCTCTCCCCCACGGACCAACCGAGTGCCCGGAACGCCGCGCTGATGACGTGGTCCAACCGGGGCACCGTCAGCGTCTTGCCCTGCACGTACGGGGGCAGCGCTTCCTGGAACACGTGCTCGAAATCCGAATTGCGCAGCGCGAGCGAAAGCGTCTGGCGCGCATAATGCGCGACCGCAGCGGTCGGCGCGGTGACCACGAGCGAGTCATCGCGCACCAACGTCCCGCCCCAATCGAAGAGGACCGCGCGAATGCTCACCTCCAAAGGATCGGCTCACACGGCGCTCGGCCACAGGCCCAACGCGCACCAAACACAACCGTCCGCCGCGGGTTCAAGCGCCCAGCAGTTCGCGCACGACTTCGTTGATCAGCCGCCCATCCGCAAGTCCCGCGAACTGCCGGACGAGTGGCGGCATCACTTTTCCGATGTCCCGCGGGCCGCTCGCGCCCGTCTCCGCCACAAGCTTGCGCGCCGCCGCCTCAATCTCGGCCCGTTCGGCCTGCCGTGGCAGGTACACTTCGAGGATCGCCAGTTCGCCTTCCTCCTTGTCAACAAGGTCCTGCCGGTTCGCCTTCTTGAATTCGAGGATGCTCTCCCGGCGTTGCTTCACCTGCTTCTGCACCACCGACATGACGGCCGCGTCATCAAGCGGCTTTCGCGCCTCGATTTCCGCATTTTTCACGGCCGCGATCAGCATCCGCAGCGTGCTCTTCCGCGTCTCGTCGTGCGCCCGCATCGCATCCGCAAGCTCGGATTGGAAGCGCTCTTGAAGGCTCGACATTCTTACTCCTCCGGATACGCGACAGGCCCGGTATGCCGGGCCTGTCGGTGATTACAAAGTTCGGCGCACTTGCACCCTGGTTAGCGGCATCGAACCGCTGGCTAGCGGCGTCGGACCGCTTTAGCGGCGTCGGACCGCTTTAGCGGCGAGTTAGTGCTCGGGCTTCGCTGCGAAGCTGCTTCTTTCGCAGCTTGCGAAGGCGAGCGGCTTCTTTCTTCTTCCGCTTCACGGAGGGCTTTTCGTAGTGTTCGCGGCGACGCGCTTCCGCAAGGATGCCGTCTTGCTGTACACGCTTGTTAAAGCGCTTCAGCGCACCTTCGAACGACTCGTTGTCGCCGACGATGACTTCTGCCAAGTGAGGGGATCACCCCGATTTCTTGCGCAAGGGATTCGTCCAGGCAAACCGGGAACCCGGTTGCCACGACCGCAGAGCATCAAGCGTACCAGTTGCCCCGGGCACCGTCGACACGACGGCCCGTCCCAGTCCCAACGCGCAGCTTACCTGCCGCTCACTCCAAGCGGTGTGGCTCGAGGCACATCGTGCCCAGCCCTCTTCCCCGCTGTCTGAACGGCCTTCTCGATCACTTCCGCGAACGCACGGCCGCCGGCTTCGGGCGCAAAACACTTCTCGATGCGGGCTCTCGCCGCATCCCCAGCCCTGGAACGCAGGCCGGCGTCGGAGACCAATGTGCCCATCGCTCGCGCCAGCCCCGTCCGGTCACCCGTGGGTGCGAGCAGTCCAGTTACGCCATCTTCGACAATCTCCGGGATGCCGCCACTCGCCCACGCCACCACAGGCAGCCCCGCCGCCGATGCCTCCATCACTGCGAGAGGGCAGGGATCGTTCAGCGATGGATGCGAAAACACGTCGATCGCCGGGAGCAGTCGCGGGACGTCCGTCCGGTTGCCCGTAAACCGCACGCGCTCCGCGAGGCCGAGCCGCCGCGCCTCACGCTCCAACGTCGCACGCAACGGCCCATCGCCAACGAACAACAGATAGACGTCTCGGCAACGGTTCCCGAGTTCGCCAAAGCTATGAAGTGTGTCTTCTGCGCCCTTAAGTGCGTCCAGCCGGCACACCTGCCCAACGACGACCGCCTGCCCTGGTATCCCCAGTTCCTCCCGCACCGCCGCGCGTTCTTCGCGGCCCGCGATGGGCGTCAGGGCCATCGTATTGTGGACAGTCGTCACCATCTCCGGTTGGACTCCCAACTCGAGCACTTGTCTCCTGATGAAATCCGAGACCGTTATGACGTGGTCGCACTCGACCAGCCGCCGCAACGGTTGCTTACCGAGCCACGGCCCCACGTTGTAATGAAGGTGCACCACCTGCGGCACCCTCAGCGCGGCCGCCGCCCTCGTCGCCGCTGCGCAGTCAAGCCGTTGCTGGCTCGAATACATGACATCCGGCCGAGTCCTGGCAATCGCGGCCGTGACGTTGGATTGCCGTGCCCGGAGTGCTGCCCACCGCAGTGGTTTCGTTACGAGCCGCCGCCTGCCACTTGCCACGATACCCCGGTAGCCCGTGTCCACGCCGACCGTCGTGGTGCCCGACAGCTCTGCCACCTGCGAACGCGAGTCCTCTCCTGGCAACCCACGGTCGTGGATCACGATGGTCGACGCCAGGCTCGCAGGAGCATGCCTCATATGCGTGGCGAAGACGCGCACCTCGGGCGAAAATCCGTTAGCAATGCAGATGCCTGTAAGCCGCAACCGCGATGCCTTCCCCGTGAATTAGCTTGAGGCTGCCTTCGGCCGGTTGAGCGTGGGAGTTCGCTTTGTTCGATCGGTCCACCGCACGGCCCTCGCGTATCGGCCGGGTCGCGGTACGGCCGCCCGGCGTTTACCCGTAC
>DATNET010000254.1:0-6722 GCA_035606745.1 Tepidiformaceae bacterium | reverse complement strand
CGGTGGTGTTCATCCTCGACCTGGTGCTTCTTGGCGACAAACGACGGGCGCCCCAAGCGCTGCCGCGCCCATCGACCCCGCCGGGGCGCTAAGTGCCCGCATCGTGGGCCGAGCGCAGCGCTTCCTCGTAACGCCGGGGGTTGAATGCATCACGCGCGCCCAGGTGCGAGCTAGCCCGATGTGTGCCGCCGCCGGGCGTCTTCGGTGGCGAGCCGGGCGGCGCTGCCTGGCACACCGCGGAGGCCGCGCTCGCGCAGCGTTCTCACCACCGCTCGGAAGTGCTCCTCGCCATTGACCTCGATGAGGAGTTGGAGCACGGCCACGCCGACGGGCATCCCCGGCGCGTCGCGGTCGTGGTCGACTTCGAGGATATTTCCGCCGGCATCGGCAACCGCCTGAGAAACCATCGCCAGTTCGCCGGGCGTGTCGCTCACTTCCACCGCAAGGTGCCGGTAACGGCCGGCGTCGACGAGCCCGCGACGAACGATGGAGCCGAGGAGGTTGATGTCGATATTGCCGCCCGAGAGCACCGCAACGGTCGGCCCCGACGGACGGTAGACGCCCGAGTGAAGGGCTGCCACGGCGAGGGCGCCCGCGCCTTCGACGATCATCTTCGACTTTTCGATGAGCAGCACGATGGCGTGTGCGATGGCTTCGTCGCCCACCGAGACCATGACGTCGACATGGCGCTCGATCAGCTCCAGAGTGCGGTCGGATGGGCCTGCTACGGCGACGCCGTCGGCGATTGTGCGGGCGTGGGGCGTCGTGACGACGGTGTGGCGGGCGAATGACTGGCAGATGCCGTCCATGGCGCTCGCCTGAACGCCGATGATACGTATATCCGGGCGGTGTGCCTTGATGGCGGTCGCCACGCCCGCGAGGAGCCCGCCGCCTCCTGCCGGGACCAGCACTTCCTGTACTTCGGGCGATTGTTCTAGCAGTTCGAGGCCAAGCGAGCCCTGTCCGGCGATGATGGCGTCGTCGTCGAACGGCGGCACGTAGAGGGAGCCTTCACGCTCCGCGATTGCCTGGGCTTCGTTGCGCGCTTCTTCGAGCGAGGCGCCGTGGGAGATGACGCGGGCACCCAGTTCGCGGGTCGCGTTGAGCTTGGCCAGCGGCGCCGACACAGGCATGACGACCGTGACGTGGATGCCCCGGCTCGCGCCGGCCATGGCGACGCCCTGGGCATGGTTGCCGGCGCTGGCAGCGATGAGCCCGCGCCGCGCGTCGGATTCGGTGAGTTGGCGGACGAAATTCAACGCTCCCCGGATCTTGAACGAGCCAGTGAGCTGCATCTGCTCGCACTTCAGCAGGACGGGCACGCCGAGAAGAGCCTGGAGTGCGGGCAATGGCCACACGGGAGTCAGGCGGATGTGGCCGTTGAGGGCCGCGCGCGCCTCTTCGATGTCAGCGATGGTGACGCCTGGGCGGGCGGTCGTCGTCATGTGCTCATCGTACGCCGGCAGACCGGGTCAAGCGTTCGCGGCCATGCTGGCGGTGCCACGGCGACCGCGTCACTTCTTCCACACCTTGCGCCGTTCCCAGCACCGTTCGCAGACACTGACCGGGCGTTCGATGGTGGCCCACCCGTCTTTGAATGGGTAGAGACGGTCCGAAAGGTGGGTGGCGCAGAAGTAACCGTGGCAGAGCGAGCAGGAGAACCCGGGATGAGGGCCACAGCCTTCGACTCCGCAGAGGCCCGAGTGATTGCGCTGGTCGACACGGTTGCGATAGCGAAGGTGCTCTTCCAGGTCTTCACGTTTGGCGCGGCACTGCTTGCGCGCGCACACGGCTTCGTGCCCTTCGACAAAGGAGCTGTGCTCGGGGCAGAACTCACGGCCGCAGTACTGGCAGACATGCTGCGGCGCGTTCGCACAGCGGGCGAATATTCGACCAACCTGACATGCCGCGGCAGACATGGTTCGATCCTACGACAGGGTGGCATTCATCGCAGCGTGCGTCCTACGGCGAGAGGATCCATGCGCAGGACCCTGGCCCGTCGCCGGCGTCGAGCACGCCCGCGGGAGCCCAATCCGAAAGACGGAAGATCTGTGCGGTACCGGCCTCGTTCGAAGCGACGGCCACGTAATCACCGGACGGGCTGATGCAGATGCCATCCGGATGGCCGTTCGTCGCCACCGTTCGCTCGACCTTGCCTGTGTCGACGTTCACCACTAGCACGCGGGAGCTCGTGTTCATCGCGACGAGTACCCGCTGCGAATCGAGCGGTACGACGCGCACCGGGCGTCCTCCCGTCTTGATGGTGCGCACGACGCGGAAACTGGCGCGGTCGACGACGGTCAGCGTTCCACCATCAGCATCAGCGGTTATCACGTACGGACCGAAGACCGTAATCGCTTCAGGTAGCGCACCGGTTGGCAGTGTTCGCGAGGCCTCGCCTGTCGAGTACGTGCTGGATTCCCCGTCGGTGTGGGCTGCTGCGGCAATCGCCCGAACGTCGTTGTCGCGCGAGTCGGTTACGTAGGCCGTGCCATCGGCGAAGGCGACTGTATGTGGGGTGTCGCCCGTGGCGACACTCGACCGCTCCGTCATCGTCGCGCGGTCGACGGTGACCAGTGCGCGTCCCTGGTCCAGGGTTACCAGGAGATCCTGGCCATCCACCGCGAGCCCGTGGGGCCAGTCCTCGAGGGGCAACGAACGCAAGACGGCGGGAATGGCTGGTTCGATTTCGTCCACCTCGTTGGCGTGTTCGAGGGTGGCGTACAGGCGGCCATCGACGAGCGCAAGCTCGTGGGGCGGCCCGGCGAGCGCGAGCTGTTTCCGTTCGCCGGCGCCGCCGAGGTCGAAGGTGGTGAGTGCTTCGCCCTTGAGTTGGGCAACGATGAGCAGCCCTTCGTGGGGCGTCGGGACCGTTGGCGTGGCCTTGCTCCCGATGGCGCGCGAACCGAGCACCACGGCAATCGCCATCAACGGAAGGATGGCGAGGCTGGCAATGCGGTTCACACGGTGGACGGGGAGACGGATCACGGCATGGCTACCTGGCGATGAGAAGGTGGCCCCGGCTAGCGGAGGCCACCCTCTCGGGCGAATTCTTAGTGGATCATGTTGACCAGGTCCTGGAGCATCTGGTCGCTGGAGGTGACGACTTTCGAGGAAGCCTCGAAGCCGCGCTGGGCGATGATCATGTTTGTGAACTGCTGGGCGAGGTCGACGTTCGAAGTTTCGAGCGTGCCGGTGCTGACGGAGCCTTTGCCGCCGGAGTTGGGCGTGCCGATGATGGCGGTGCCGGAGTTGCCGGTGGGCGCCCAGAGGTTGTCGCCCTGGCGCTGGAGGCCGCCCGGGTTGACGAAGCTGGCGAGCGCCAGCTGGCCGATCCGCTGGGACGAGCCGTTCGAGTAGATGCCGGAGATTTCGCCCGAGTTCCCAACAGCAAAGCTGACGAGCGCTCCGGCCGGGGCACCGGTGTTCGTTTGCGGCGTGATCTGGCTGTCGCCCGCAAATTGGGTCATCTTCGAAACGTCGAGGGTGAAGGCGAGCGGAGTGGCGCCGCCCGTGGTGATTGGCAGACTTATTGCGAGAAAGCCGTTCGTCGCCGAGGTGGTATCGACCTGGCCGCTGGAGGTGAAGTTGAGCGTAGTTGTGGCGGGCAGCGCGTTCCCGGTGGTGCCGTTGTCGCCCGTCCCGGTGACGGTCCAGTCGTTGGCGGTAGCCGTCTTCGTGAACGTCAGCTTGATGCTATGGGCGTTGCCGAGGGAGTCGTACGCCTGGACGGTGCTCTCGACGACATCGCCGGTGGCCGCGCCCGAATCGAGGTTGCCGGCCGCGCTCATGCCGTAGATCGGGACGGCGGGCTGAGGGTTGGCATCGGCCGTGGGCCGCGCGCTTACCTGGGTCCCGAACGGGATCGTGAGCGGCGTCATCGGCGTGGTGGTGTCGACGTTGCCGTTTGCATCCGCGGCCCAGCCCATCACTTTGAGGCCGTTGTTGGGGTTGACGAGCGTACCCGTGTCATCGATGTCGAAAGCGCCATCACGGGTGTAGCTCTGAGTCGTGCCATCGGAGACGACGAAGAAGCCATCTCCCTGCACGGCGAAGTCGGTGAGTTTGCCGGTGGATTCGAGCGACCCCTGGCTCATGACGCTATCGATGCCGCCAAGTGCCATGCCGAGGCCGATCTGGGCGGGGTTCGTGCCGCCGCGGCCGTTCTGCGGCGAACTGGCGCCGCGGACGGTCTGGCTGAGGATGTCTTCGAAGGTGACGCGGGTCTGCTTGTAGGCAGTGGTGTTGACGTTGGCGATGTTGTTGCCCACGACGTCCATGTAGGACATGTGGTTGCGCATGCCGGAGATCGCGGAAAAGAGTGCTCGCATCATGGTAGTAACGATCCTTTCGAGTGCGCCCCAGCGGGCGCGGTGGCAGCCATGGTTCACACCGGGCTGCGCGTTGTGGATCGGGCCTCCGTCTAGCGGACCGGCCCAGGAAGTTGGGGTTGGCACGTGGCTCAGGCCACGACGACGGAATCGATGTTCGTAAACACTTTCTCCTTCCCTGGCTGGCCGGCGGAACCGTTCGTGTTCATCGCGGTGACGACTGTGCGGTCGCGGACATCGACGACGACCGCGAGGCCGTCGAGCATGACGACGCTGTTGCGCGAACCTTTCTGGGCGGCGCGGTCGATAGCGTTGTTGAGGCGAGTCATCGTCGCCGGGTCGAGGTTGAGTTCGCGCCGGTCGACGCGGTTTTGGGCGTGGCGGCTGAGTTGCACGCCAGGCGTAACGCCCGCGGCGGCAGCGGTTGCTCCTCCGGTCGCCTGCTGGAGGATCGCCCCGAACGCTCCGTTGCCCGCGGCCGGCGCAGCATTGGGGGCGCCCGGCGGGCGGCGATACGTCGCTGGCGACCCCCCAATCGGCAGGCTGCTATCAATCGCCACGGCTACGAAACCTCCGCGACGCTGAAGAGGTCCAGCACTTTGCCGCCCACCGAGAGGCTAGGGATGCCGTCTGGCCCGACGACGACCTTATCGACGGTGCCGGAGACCGTGGTGCCGGCGTTCGCGGCGTCGTGCGCGGCGGCCACCACTCGGGGGTCGGAGTTGACCATCGCTTGCTGGGCGATGGCCAGGCCGGAATACGGGGCACCGAAGAGGGCACGCCCAACCTGGTCGCGGGTCACCCCCGTGGCATCGACCTGCTTTCCGGTGACGGTCTTGCCCAGCATGCTCGTGGCGCTGCCGAGTTCGTTCATGCTCTGGACGACCGTCATGCTCTTGGACATGGCGGTCATCTGGTTGAGCGACTGGAATTGGGCGAGTTGGGCGGTGAAATCCGCTGAGCTTTGCGGGTCGAGCGGATTCTGGTTCTGCATTTGGGCAATGATCAGCTTCATGAAGTCCACTTCGCCGAGGTCGGACGATGCCGGCGCTGTCGAAGGGGCGTAGGTCGAATTTTGGAGGCCGGTGACGGGGTCGACTGAGATTGCCATGGCGTGATCCTCCTAAATCCGGTATGAGAGTGCGCCGTCGGGGTTGTACGCCGACTGCAGACGGTTATGAAGGCCGGCGCCAGGGGCATCGCCGGCGCCCATCAGCGCAGCGAATTCGCCGTTGCCGGAACCCGGTGTGTTGGCCGGGGCTGGTTGGGCGTCGTGGCCGGCGTTCCCGGCGCCCCGGCCACCAAAGCCGATGTTTACGTCGCCCAGGTTCAGGCCGCGGCTGCCAAGCAGGTTCGAAAGGTCCTGCGTGTGGTCGCGGAGGAGTTGTTGGGCGTCGGCCCGATCGGCGTGGACTTCGACGTGGACCTTGTCGCCATCGGTGCGGACGCGGATGAGGACATCGCCGAGTTCGGCCGGGTGGAGGTGGATGCGTGCTTCGCCGCCGCCGTTGTTGACCTGGTCGATGACGGTCTGGGCCACCTGCACGACGGGTGGCGGGAGCTGCACGGCTGATGAAGGAGCGGGCGCGGACGTCGCGTTGAGGTTGGTCGCGGACGTGACGTTCGCGGTGGTCGAACCGGCCGGCGCGGCGAATGGCATCCCCGGGGAGCCATCGGCCGGCCTCGTGAGGGTTCGCACGGGGGCATTCGGCCCAGCAGTTGTGCTATCTTGCTTTCCCTGCTTACCCGGATCGCCGCCGGCGTTGCCCTGGTTTGCGTTCCCGTCGATGCGGACCACGCTGATGGCATTGGAGGCGGTTGCCGCGCTGCTGCCGGGGCTGGCACCGGGCGGTGAGGCCGTAGCGTTTGGGTGGTCTTTACCGGGTTCAGCTGCTACGGGACGTGCTGGCGGAGGCTGCACGTCTCCTGCGAGTTGTGAAGCCATCGTCGTAGCTGCGGAATTGACGGCTGTGGCCGTGGTGCCCGGCGAAGCGCTATTTGAACTCGTTGGCGCCGCAGTTGGCGTAGCGATCGTGGCTGCGGTAGGGGCGGCGGCCGTATTCGGCGTTTCGGTGGGCAAGGCGGCCGCCACGGCCGATGCCGGCGGCGTCGCCGCCTCGGCCACGCTGGGACCCGTTCCCGGCTTCAGCGCCGCGGAAGGCTTGACCTCAGTTGGAAGCGGTGGTCCTGCCATGCTGTCGAGTGCCTTCGCGATCGCTGCCGTCGTTGCGGGTGGCGATGAGAGCTGGCTCCCGGCTTTCGGCGCCACGGGTAGGGCGATGGGCGGCAGCAAAAGGACGCCCGCGAGCTGGCCAGCGAGCTTCGCCGCCGCAGTGGCGGCGTCATCGTCCGACCACGGCTCGCTGGATGTTTCAGTCTTTGCCGCGGCCT
>DATNET010000236.1:0-2594 GCA_035606745.1 Tepidiformaceae bacterium | reverse complement strand
AACGACGGCTGGGACGCCGGCGGCATCAAAGTCGATGTGCTTGAGCCGGGGGAAAAGATCCGGACCACCTACGATGGCTCGGTGGTCTACCTCGCTGACCCGCGCGAGATGCGCGAGCCCTCCGTAGCGTTCAAAGAGAACCCACACAAGAAGATCAAGCTCGACCTTGTACACGAAGGTGTGGGGCCGATTTATGGGCACGTCTCTGACCCCACAGATGGCTCTCAGAACGAGTTCGCCCGCGCGCATTACGAGCAGCACATGCGCGTGACCGGCACGCTCCAGGTAGAGGACGGACCGGTGATGGAGATCTCCGGGCACGGCCTGCGCGACCATTCCTGGGGCCCGCGCTACTGGCAATCGACTCCGTCGTACCGCTGGATCACCGGCAACTTTGGCGACGACATGGGGATGGTCATCTCGGTGGTCGGCGATCACCAGGGAGGCGTGTTCCACAAGGGTAACGAAATCTTCCAGATCAAGTCCGTTAGCCTGGATACAAAGTACGAAGGCAATACGAACTACCACGAGAGCCTGACGGCGCACGTCAAACTTTCGAATGGTGACGAGCACACCATCGAAGGCGTCGTGAAGGGATTCATCCCGCTGCGCAACCGTCGGGCCGGGATGTTCACGCACATCGGCGAAGGTATGACCGAATACACGCTCGATGGTGGCGCGCGGGTCGGTTACGGCCTCAGCGAGTATCTCGACCAGGCCGAGTAGTCGAGCTTGGACATCGCTGAGGTCCAGCCGGGGCTGACGGACTTCGTTTCTGAGAAGGCTGGCCACGCCGCTACGATCGAGAATCTCGTGCGGCTCTCGGGCGGGGCTTCGCGAGAGACGTGGACGTTCGACGCGCACTTTCCCAATGGCAGCGAATCGATCGAAGGCATCTTTCGCTGCGACCCGATCAAGGGCGTGGTTTCGATGCCGGGCCGCGTGCTCGAATACCACCTGATCAAGGCCGCCTGGGAGGCGGGCGTCGTCGTCCCGGAGCCGCTTTGGGATGGCGACGACCGCTTTGGCGTGAAGTTCTTTACGATGCGGCGCGTCCCCGGCGAAGCGTTGGGTGCTCGCATGATTCGAGGCGAACAGTATGGGCGCGCACGCGAAGTGATGAGTCAGCAACTCGCCCAGAGCCTGGCGCGCATCCACACGATAACCCGGGACGCGGCGCCCGCCCTGGCCGGGTTGCCCGGCCCGAAGCCTGGCGTGTCGGTTGCACTCGCGGAAGTTGAGAACTATGAGGCGTCGTTCAGGCTGGCCTCGCCGAACCCGCACCCGGTGTTCGAGCTGGCGCTGCGCTGGATCCACGCCAACTTGCCGCAAGTCGACGAACAGGTGCTCGTCCACGGCGACTACCGGCTCGGGAACTTCCTCTTTGGCGAAGAGGGGCTCCGCGGCGTTATCGACTGGGAGCTGGCGCATTGGGGCGACCCGATGGAAGACATTGGCTGGCTGGCCGTCAAATCGTGGCGCTTCGGCGGCAAGCGGCCGATGGCTGGCATTGGCGAGCGCGAAGCGTTTTATCGGGAGTACGAAGCCGCGGGGGGACATAAGGTAGACCGCGAGCGCGTGAAGTTCTGGGAATTATTCGGCAACCTGCGCTGGGGCGTTATCACAATCGGTCAGGCGGCGAACTATCTCAACGGCCGCAGCAAGAGCGTGGAGCTCGCAAGCATCGGCCGGCGCACCGCCGAGACCGAGTGGGAGCTCCTGAACTTGCTCGAAGGGAAGGGCGACTGATGCAAGACCGTCCCAATGTTGACGAACTGCTGGAGGCGGTCGCTGGTTTCCTGCACGACGATGTCATGCCCAACACGACAGGCCGCTTGAGCTTTCACGCGCGGGTGGCGGGCAACGTTATCCAGATGCTTCGAAGAGAACTGGCGTTGGAGGAAGACACGCTCGACCGCGAATGGGCCGGCCTCGACGGCCTGCTCGGGCCCGTGCCAAAGCCGCAGCGGCTGAGCGAGCTGCGGACGGCGATCGTTGCTCGGAACGAGGAGTTGGTGGCTCACATCCAGCGGGGCGAGGCCGATAGCGGAGACGCGCGCTCGGCCATGCTGAAGCATCTGCGTGCATCGATGCATGACAAGCTGGCCGTCTCCAACCCGGGCCTCGCGGCAGAGGGCTAGGCGGCTCGGGCTAGCGCGGCCACCGACCATTTCGGCCCCGCTTGCTACGCCCTGACACCCGCCTCGCGGCACGCGCGACCATAATCCGCGAGCGCGATGACGATCGGCTGATGCGCACCAAGGTCCATGGGGCCGAAGTGGTTCGTGAGGGCTTCGTAGACCTTTGTGCTAGCACGCGCGATTCCGTCCTCGTCGTTTTGGCGGCAACGCTTGGCGTATTCTGAGATCGCCAGCACCAACGGCTGGTGGGCACCAAGGTCGAGCGGGCCGAAGTGATGTGAGAGCGCTTCGTACAGGTGCTGGCTGGCTGCTTGGACGCGGGATTCAGGGGCGGTTTCGGTGAGCATGGGGACACCTCGTGTCTATTCGAATTAATCTGATCGTAACATACATGAAATATGGCCGAAACACCGCAGGCCGCCACACTTTCCCAAACCATCGTCACCGCGACGA
>DATNET010000017.1:0-8009 GCA_035606745.1 Tepidiformaceae bacterium | reverse complement strand
GGGGACAATCACGAGGGTACGGGCGGGCCTTTGAGCGAGCAATCGCGCGGGTAAATCAGCGGTTAGGGAGCGCAGCGGTTGTCCGCCGGCCGGCCGGCCGCGCGGAGTCGGGGTACTCGAGCCTGAGAATCAGGGCGTCGTTTCTGGCGGAGGGCTGGCAGTATCGCTCGGCGCGGGCGTAGTGCCTGGCCTGGGCGTTGCACTCGGCGGCGTCGTCGGGGTAGGCGATGGAGTCGGTGATGGCGTGGCAGTGGCCGTCGGCGAAGGCGTCGCGGGCCGGGGTGTGCCCGTTGGGCTCGCAGCTGGCGAGGCCGTCGCACTCGGCTTCGGAGTGGGCGAGGCCGCTGTCGTCGGCGATGCTGTCGCCGTAGCCGTGGCCGCCGGCGTCGGTGAGGCCGGCGCCGCAAGCACCGTAACAACGTCATCGACGGCGTTCGTCGCAGCGTTCACCGACGGGTCGAGTGCGGGCTGGCGCTGGCGAGCGTCGTTAAGGACGACATGCGTCGTATCGGCGAGGCCGAGGATGCGGGCTTTCTGGACATCGTCCAGCGGCTGCGTCTTCGCAAGGTCGCCAAGCGCCTGCACTTCGTGCGTGAGCGTCTGGATCTGGTCCGGTGAGGCGTCTCCGTGCGAGGCGAGGACGCGGATCTCCTGGACTCGCGATTCGGTCTGGCGGAT
Organism: Tepidiformaceae bacterium; assembly: GCA_035606745.1. Classification (GTDB taxonomy): domain Bacteria; phylum Chloroflexota; class Dehalococcoidia; order Tepidiformales; family Tepidiformaceae; genus DATNET01. Next base: position 7,331 of record DATNET010000017.1, on the reverse strand, counting down.
CTGGACGTCGACCCGGCCGCTGCCATGAGAGAGCGAGTATTGAAGCCGCTCGTTGGCCATCTTGAAGGAATAGTTCCAGTCGCCGGGGACGGCGTTGCCGGCGGTCACAAAGCCCAGGGCGAGCACCCCCATGGCGACCGACGCGACGGCAACCGAGAACGTGGCGAGCGCGGTGCGGCCGGGATACTGCCGGACGGGCGGAGCAGCGGGCGCGGGGACGGCGGGCCGGCTCATGCCAGCTTCGATGAAGCGAGATTTGAGCGACGCTTCGAAGTAGTAGCTCGGGGTTTCGGCCACGCAGGTGGCGGCGACGCCGGAAGCGACACTGAGCTCGTCGCCCAGCCACTCCGCTTCATCGGGGAAGAGGCCGAGGACGAAATCGAGGTCCAGCCCGTCGTCGAGCAGCGCTTCTGCTTCGGCGAAGACCGCGGAGCGGCTATCGGGCTTGCGTTCGAAGATATTTCGCATCAATCGCGCCGCAACATGACTTGAAGTTTGGCAATCGCTTTGTGTTGGAGGACTTTCACGTTGTTTTCGGTCTTCTTCAATGCCTGCGCCGTTTCGGCCACGGAAAGCCCGGCGCCAAAGCGGAGGGCAATGACCTGGCGTTGCGCTTCGGGGAGTCTTTCCGTTGCCACCCGCACCTCCGCGATCGAGAACTGAATCTCGATTTCGGTGACGTGGTCCGCACTCAGGTCCGGGATGAACTCGGTCAGCGGCGCCGTTGCGCTTCGGACCTTTTGGCGGCGCACGTGCGAGACGATCTCATTCCGTGCGATGCGAAAGACCCATGCGCCAAAGGGCAGGCCCCGAAAGACGAACGTTCCAAGGTTGTCGATGAGCCGAAGGAAAATCTCCTCCGTGACATCCTCGGTGTCTTCCGTGTTCCCCAACCGGACGGCCACGTAGCGGTAAACCCTTGGGAAGTAGTGCTCATAAAGGGATGTGAGCGCTTCCTGGTCCCCACGCTGCGCCGCCAGGACGATGGCCTGCTCATCGAAGCTGGAGAGCAACTCTTCCACCGCCGGGTTCGCCATCCAGCCCCCTGGGCCGCGCCGAAGCTTTGAGCCTAGGCTTTGAAGCTCGACCGTCCTCCTTTCGAGCATAGGCAGCGAACTGCCTGTGTACTAGAGATAACGCGACGAGCCGCCAAAAGGTTAATGCAATACCGTCACCGCGCCCTCGAATCTGAGCGCGCCGCAAAATTTGATGAAATCGTTACACTCCGCCTCTCCAGCGCTGCGCTCCGGCCTAGTCCACCGACGCCAACGCGCCCGCCGGGACCGCTGCCGGGGTGAACTGCTGCACGGTTGGCAGCACCTCCCGGGCGAACAGGCGCATGCTCGCTTCCGCTTTCTCCACCGGCATGGCGCCATAGGAAAACACCGCGACGAACTCATCCGCGCCCATCAGGTCGTTGATGCGCTGCAACTTTTCGATGCAGGTCTTCGGGCTCCCCCAGACGTGGTTCTGGAAATACAGGTCCGAGGTCTTCACGTCCGGTGGGAGGGCGGCGGCCATCTTCGCCATCTGGGCGTAGTACTCGTAGCCCTTCAACCCCTGCAGGTGCTCTCCCATGAACTGGTAGTGCCGTGCGGCGCTGTCGGCATATTCGGCCATGTACTGGCGCGCGCCCGCCTCGCCCTCGGCATCGGTCTCGGCGCAGTACACCCAGCACACCACCGAAGGGCGTTCCGGCGACCAGCCGTGTGACCCACGGATGTTGTTGTATTCGGCCAGCTCGCCGCGATGGTCTTCCCACGACCGCTGCGGGATGAACAGTGGCTTGATGTTCTCGTGTGCTGCGACGGGCATCGATTGCGGGCTGCCCCAGGCGATGTAGATGTTTTCCGCCAGCTTATTTCCCGGCCGCGGCGTGGGCCGCATGGATGTGCGCGGCACCTGGTGGTACTTGCCTTCGTAGGAAAACCACTCCTTCGTGAACGCATCCCGGACGATGTCGAGCGATTCCTTGAAGCGCTCGCGCGATTCGTCCATGGGGACGCGCATACCCGTGTATTCACGCAGGCCGAGGCCACGCCCGAAGCCAACTTTCAGCTCGCGCCCATCCAACATGTAGTCCAGCGCGATGTAGCCCTCGGCCACCTGCACGGGGTCGTGCCACGGCAGCACGACGATCATCGTGCCCATGCCGATACGCTGTGTCTGGCCGGCGAAGTAGGCGAGGAACTGCGTGGGGCTCGTGATCATCGTGTAGGGCGTGAAGTGGTGCTCCACAGTCCAGAGCGAATCGAAGCCGAGCGGTTCGACAAGCCCACCGAGGTGGAACTGCTCCCGGTAGATCTGCCCGTCCGGCACGAGCTGTGGCAACCCTTCCTTCGATGGGTCTGCCTCCACCGCCTCGAACCGCTCCCAATCCACATAGTTCTGCGCGAACAGCGTCACTCCGACTTTCATGCACCGCCTCCTCTGCCTTGCTGGGCGAGTCTGGAAGACAGCGATTGCGGTGTCAACCGCGCGCGCGATTGGGTTCGCCGTGTTGCGCGGGCTGGTGGCTCGGTAGTGCCTGACCCCGGCCCAGGCTTCGCGAGGCGCGGAATCGGATGCGAAGGCTGGCCAAGGGGCGATCCGCCTTTCGCGCCAGACTTCCCCGATCCTGCAGTGCCAGGCCGCTCAGCAGCGCGTGGCGGTACGCGCGGTCACGCTCGGCCGTTGACGCCCGGATAAACTCTTGTGACGGAAACACGGGATGCTCCAGTGCGGCTGATTTGGCTCGTCCGAGGCTCGATGGCTGCGAAACGGCCGGCCGCCTGGCGAGTGTCCGTCGCAGCCCCGATGCCGTTCCATGAACTCGGTCACAGGAGCCTCACAACAACTTCGTACGGCCGCGTTCGTTGAGGCTATGCTTTAACCGTATGAAGCGGCCGCGTACGAAGGGCGCACATAACACCTGATCGAGGGATGCAGCGTGTCAACAGCCGCCACCGGCGAAGCGCAAACCTACACGAGCCTGATGCGCGATGTGCCGCTCCTGGCACGTCTTGCCGACGATGATCTCGGTTCGCTGGCCTCGCGCGGACAGGAACGGAGCTTCCAGCCCGGCGCAATTGTCTTCCGGGAAGGCGAGCCCGGCGACGCCCTCTACGTCGTCATGGATGGGCGCATCCGCGTCAGCGTGCTGTCCACCGAAGGTTCGGAGGCTACCCTCGCGTTCATGGACCGCGGCGATTGCGTGGGCGAGCTCGCCTTGTTCGATGGCGGGCCGCGCTCGGCTACCGCTACCGCAATCGAGGCGACGCGCACCTTCATCGTCACCCGGGCGGAATTCGCGGACTGGCTGAAGAGCCGCCCCGCAGCCGCGCTCGCACTGCTCGAAACGCTCTCCGGCCGGCTGCGACGGACCGATGAGGCGCTTGCCGACCTCTGCTTCCTCGACCTACCCCAGCGGCTCGCGAAGCAACTCGTGCGCCTCGCCGCCCAGAATCCGGGCAGCGCAGGCACGTCTGCGAAGGTCCGTGTCACCCAGGCGGAGATCGCGGGCCTGCTCAGCGTGAGCCGCGAAAGCGTCAACAAGCAGCTCAACCAGTTCGTCCGGGACGGCTGGATCTCGCTCGGCCGTGGATGGGTACGGGTCGATGATGTGGGCGCGCTGCGACGGTTTGCCTAGCCGGGCCATCGCCATCGTTCCCTCGCATGGTGGGAATACCCCGACGTCTCGGAATAAGGGAAAACCCTTATAGTTCGCGCCGCGTACCAACGCGATAGTTCGCGCGATGGACGGGGACTTCGCGATTATCGCGGCCATTGCGGCGAACCGGGGCGTGTCCTTTGAGCTGGCGGAGCACCTTCAGGCGCTGGGTATCGCCATACCCCGCAGTACCTTGTACCGGCGCTTGCGTTGCCTCATCGGCACGGGCCTTCTCCAGGAGGAGCCCCAACGCGCCGCGACCCGCGGTTCCCGGCGCTCACTCGGCCTTACGCCGGAGGGCTACGCCTGGCTCGCAGGCGAGGTCGGCCGGGCGCTTCGTACGGAACCGCTGGAGTCGTCGCTGTTCGCGCTCGCCCTCGGCTGCGTGCCCGAACTGGACCGCGATACGCTGGCGAGCGTGCTCAAGCCCCGCGTCGCAAGCGCCGCCCTGCGCCTGACGGACGAGCGCCGCGCCCTCACGTCCGAATCGGCCAGCGCAGGCTATTGGGGCCGCATCCGCAGGGAGCGGCAAATCGCCCATCTCCAGGCAGACATCGATTGGTTGGAATCTGTGCTGCGGCCGCGGCTGACGCCCAAACGGCCGCCGAGAGCGAATGAGGCCTCGTAGGCGGCGCTACTTCGCCGTCGCCGCCGGCCCCCAGAGCACCTGCGAAACGGCCGCGATCTGTGAATCCGTATCGGCTGCCGGGTCCACAAGCTTGGCGATGCGGGCACCCCAGTACAGCGAAAAGAGCATGCCTGCGAGCGCATGCGGGTCCATATCCGGGCCGAGCTGGCCCGCCTTCTGAGCCAGCTTCAAACGCGACTCGATGCCAAACGTCACCTTCGCGAACTCGTCGCGGAGTTCGGAAAGCGCACGCTCATCTTCGTCCCGGGCCAGCGTCAGGAGCCGTTCCAGGTGGAGGATGGTATCGGGGCGCTGCGTGGGCTCGTTGAGCAGCTTGAACGTCAGCCGGGCGAAATTGCTGAGCTCCCGCGCCGGGTCCTGCGACGAGTCGGGCGATGTCACCCATTGTTCGAGGATCGCCTCGGAACTCTCGGAAAGGCAAGCCCTGGCGAGCGCCTCTTTGTTTTCGAAATAGCGATAGATCGCGCCCGCCGAAATGCCGGCCCTGGCCGCGACTTCCGCCATCGTCGCGGTCTCCACGCCCTTCTCGGAGAACGCCCGGCACGCAGCATCAATGATGCTGCGGCGGCGCGCATCGAGATGGGCTTCGGAGACCTTCGACATTTAGTGAGCCCTCACGGTGAAGGACGGTACGCTGCTGGAAATGTGTGTGCGAGCCGATTTCAGCGCGCGCTCCAGCTTTTCCACCCGGGCAAAGCCGGCCAGCTGCATGCGGTACTTGATCTGCTCTTCGGCGAGGGCGAGTTCGGTTGTGCGGGCACGGAACATATCTTCAAACATTGTATACCTCGTGTTGGCTGAACGCCGGTTCACTGAATGAATAGTCGTTCACTTATCCTGCCCTGTCAACCCTTTTCGGCAAAAAATTCTGAAAATATATTTTCGGCCTCCGCGCGGCCCTCCCGCGGCCGATTTCGGGCTCCTCCGGCGAGCCTGTGCCCATGCAACCGCTTCCGGCCAGGCACGACTGAGCGCGGCGCGATCCGCTCACCTCAGAGGACGCTACACTTCTTCGCATGCCGGGTGGAACCACCGCTACCTTCGTCTTCACCGACCTTGCGAACTCGACGGAAGTCCTGACGCGCGCCGGCGACGACGCTGGCCGGCGCATCTTCAACGCCCACCACGTGGCCCTTCGTGATGCTGCCGTCGCGCGTGGCGGCCACCAGGTGAAATGGAACCACGATGGTGGCTTCTTCGCCTTTCCCTCCGCCGCCGAAGCCCTGCGCTTTGCCATCGCCGCTCAGCAATGGTGTGCCGTCCCACGCTCCGCGGAACGCCTCGAACTGAAGGTCGGCCTCAACACGGGTGAAGCGTTCTTCGATGGTGAGGACTACTTCGGCGCCGCCGTCGTGGTCGCCTCGCGGCTTTGCGATGCTGCCGCCCCTCGCCAGGTTTTGTGCTCGAACGTCGTCCGGGCAATGCTCGCCGGAGCTTCCGAATTCACACTCACCCCCATCCCGCCGTTGTCCCTCAAAGGCATCGCCGGCACCGTGGACGCCTGCGAAGTGCAGTTCGGGCCGATGGACCCCGCCACCGCAATTGCGAGCCTGCCCTTCGTTGGCCGCCAGCGAGAACTCGAACGGCTACGAGAGCGCTTCCAGCGGGCGGCACGCGGCGATGGCGGCCTCGTGCTCGTCGCCGGCGAGCCCGGCATCGGCAAGACGAGGCTCGTCGAACAGGCTGCGTCCGAAGCGACGGAGCTCGGCGCGCTCGTCCTCACTGGCCACTGCTACGAAGGCGACTGGACGCCTCCCTACGCCCCATTTGGCGAAGCCCTGACCGCCTGCGTCGCCGCACTCGGCGCGGCCGAAGTCGCGGCGATGGCGGGCGAAGGGCTGGCCGTGCTCGCCCGCCTGACGCCGGCACTGCAGCCCCTGGCACCCGCTTCCGAACCTATCGTGGAGAGCCGCGAAAGCCAGTTCCGCACCCTCGAGGCAGCCGGACAGGTGTTCGTCGCCGTTGCCGAACGCGGCCCGCTCGTGCTCATCATCGACGACCTGCAGTGGGCGGATGCCGCCTCCCTTTCGATGTTGCGTTACCTCTCCAGGATGGCACGGCAGCACCGTGTGCTCGTCCTCTGCACCTACCGCGACGTGGATGTCGGCCGCGCGCATCCGCTCACGCCGGTCCTCAACGCGCTGCGACGCGAGGTCGAGTACGACCTCTTGCAGTTGAAGGGACTGGCCACGCCCGAGGTCGGGCAGTTCATCGCCTATGCCGCCACGGAATTGCAGGGCGCGGAACAGGCGTTCATCGAAGCGATGAGCAAGCAGACGGAGGGCAACCCGTTCTTCATCCGCGAAATGCTGCTCCATCTGCGAGAGGAAGGCTTCCTTGTCTGGGAGGAGCGTCGATGGGCGCTCCAGGGAATCAGCCTGAATGACCTCGGCATTCCTGAAGGGGCACGCCAGGTGATCGCTCGAAGGCTTGAACACCTCGGCGAGGCCGGTCACCGCTTCCTCCGCACCGCCTCCATCTTCGAAGGGCCGTTCCCGTTCCTCGTCGCTGCCGGTGCTGCCGGTCTGGCCGAGGAGGGAGCACTGTCGGCCCTCGAACAGGCACTCGATGCCCGGCTGTTGGCCCCCGTGCCCGGCGAGGGCGTCGAGCGTTACGACTTCACGCATGCCCTCATTCGGGGGACGCTCGTGGCCGAACTGAGCCCCTCCCGCAGGATGCGCCTCCATCGCGATGCCGCGCGAGTGCTCGAAAGCCTGCCCGGGACAGGCGGCGCTGGCCGGACGTTCGAGCTTGCCTTCCACTGCCGCGCCGCGGGCGAGCTCGCCGACCCGCGGGCCACCGCCGAACACTGCCTGGCGGCCGGCCACCTTGCCTTCGCTGCGGTCGCCCTTGATGAGGCAGCCCTGAATTTCGAGGCCGGGCTCGCCGCGGCACGCTCCTTGCCAGGCTTCGACCTGCTCATGCTTGCCGGCGTGCTGCGCGACCTGACGCGCGTCTACCAGATGTCCGGCCGCGGCATGGAAGCAGCGTTCGCGGCGATCGAAGAATCCCTCGCGCTCTACCGCGTCTCCG
>DATNET010000230.1:0-6106 GCA_035606745.1 Tepidiformaceae bacterium | reverse complement strand
ACCGGGCACACTGATGGACGTCTTCCCGGTCGCGTGTGCGGAAGGCTCGTCGGTGCCGAGGGCCGATTTCGACCCATCGTTCCTGCCGGGGCCGGACTCTCCGCTGTACGCAATCGTGCGGACTGTGCCGTTCCCGATGCTCTCAACGGAGAAGGGCTACGCGCTGATTTACAGCACGCCGTACGTCTGGGGGGCGCAGCTGTACATCGACGGCGGGCGCATTGTCAGCTTCGTTTCATGCGGGGCCTCGCCGGCAGACGCGGTAGGCTGCGTCCCGCCCGAGGACGTCATCCTGGCGCCACGGCGGTAGCAGATAACCGCACGCTCGGCGCCCAGCTCAACGCACCGTTAGCGTGCCACTGCCGCCTGCACCGCCGCCCGTGCAGTGGACGGTGTAGTCCCCGATGGGCAGGTCGATGGTCAATTCGCGCGAGAGGCCGCCGAGGACGTTTGTGGCTTCGCCCATGAGCTGTCCGCCCCGGTCGATCGCGAAGGTATTCACTTTGGATGAGTGCACGTTGCTCACGGTGAAGACGACCGTACCCGTATCCAGGATGAAAGAGGATGGCGTACAGCCGTTGTCCGAAAGGCTCACGGAGACATGCTGGTCTGGGCGACCGCCGCCACCGCCGCTGCTTCCGCCACAGGCGGCAGCCATCACTGCGCCGAGCAGGAGCAGGGCAAACGCCATCGCCACTTGCCGCGATCTGAACACATCGCCTCCCGAGCCACCCTCCGCCTGACCTGGCACGCACTCCCGGAGCGGCCCGCCCATCTCACGCCGGGAGCAGGCCGGTGTCAACCTTGCCTGGTCAGCGTCCGGCGTTTCACGCCGCGGGCTGGAGAGGATGGGCGCGGCACGGTCTTTGCGGGTAGACTACCGCCACGAGACATCAGCTTCAGGAGTAACCGATGCAGGTAGCACCGATCCCCGACCTCGACCCCGAAATCAACGACACACGGCTGGCGACGGCCAACATTGTCAACCGTTACATCATCCCGAACGAAGGCAACCTCGCCAACTACCGTGACCCGAAGACCGCAACGCTCCGCCATGAGATCCAGGATGCGGTGAAGAAGGCAGGATTGTGGGCGCCGCACCTGCCGAAGGAATACGGCGGCATGGGAATCGGCTTCATGAAGCACGCCTACATGAACGAAATCCTGGCGTGGAGCCCGTTTTCGAACAGTCTTTTCGGCGTCGTCGCGCCGGATTCGGGCAATCAGACGATCCTCATCAAGTACGGCACCGATGAGCAGAAGAAGAAGTGGCTGGAGCCCTCCATCCGGGGCGAGATCCGTTCATGCTTCTCGATGACGGAGCCCGACGCTCCCGGCTCCGACCCTTACGCCATCCAGACGCGCGCGGTGCGCGATGGCGATGACTGGGTCATCAATGGGCGGAAGTGGTTTACCTCCGGCGCCAAGGGCGCGGCGTTCGCCATCGTCATGTGCCGCACTGAAGAGGTCGACGGCGCGGGTGGCACGCGGGAGAAGATGACGCAGATCATCGTCCCGACGGACACGCCGGGCTTCAACATCATCCGGAGCGTGCCCGTCTGGGGCCACGATTCGAACCACTGCGAGATCGTGTACGACAACGTCCGGGTGCCGGTCACAAACCAGCTCGGGCGTACGGGCACGGGACACCAGGCCGCGCAAGACCGGCTCGGGGCGGGACGCGTGTTCCACTGCATGAACTGCGTGGGTCAGATGCAGCGGGCCTTCGACCTGATGGTGCAGCGAGCCATCGCCCGCGAAGTGCACGGCGGAAAGCTCGAGACGAAGCAGTTCATCCAGGGCTTCATCGCCGATTCCTACATCGATATCCAGGCGGCGCGGCTGATGACGATCCACGCGGCCAAGACGATCGACAACGGCGTGGGTGACGTCCGCACAGACATCTCGGCGATCAAGATCTTTGTGCCGGCAGCACTGGAACGGGTCGTCGACCGAGCCATCCAGGTGCACGGCGCGATGGGCGTCTCCGGCGATACGCCGCTCGCCGGGATGTTCACCGGGGCGCGCACGTTGCGCATCGCCGATGGCCCGGACGAGGTCCACCGGATTCTCATCTCGAAGATCATCCTCAAGCAGTACCACGACGGCATGAGCTGGGACTTCGGGGTGTAGCCCGTCCTGGCCGTTCCACAGCGACGCCTTCAGGGGCGGCGATCGGAGAGGGTCGCCGCCCCGTTTTCGTGCGCGTCACGCCGACTGCCCGACAGGTTCGCACATGAAGAAGCGGCGGAGGGTTTCCCCTCCGCCGCTTCTCTTCCTGGCGCTGGTGTTGTGCCTAGAGCGTCGGGTCCGCGGGGCGGCCCGAGTAGGTCGCGTCGGCCGTGTCCATCCAGGCGTTGGTGATGAGGTGGGCCGTGCTGAACGGCGCGGTCTCCTGTGGGTGGTAGTAGTTCCAGTACAGGGTGTCGACGATCTGCACGTGTGAGTACATGACGCCGGCGCCGTAGTTCTTCAAGAGCAGCCGTTCGGCGTCCTGGCAGTAGCCCTTGCGCTTGTCGGCGTCGAGTTCGAGCGCGAGCTTTGCGAGGATCGGGTCCAGGTCATCGATTTTGAGCCCGTACTGCTTGAAGTTGATCTGATTGGATTCGAAGTTGCTGACCAGGCCGCTGGACGGTTCGGGGTCCGTCAGCTCGGTGATCCAGCCGTACCAGGTATTGGCGTTGCCGTTGCCGTACTTGGCCTGCGAAACCTTGGTTGAGATGGTCGTGTAGTTTTCCACCTTCGGCTTGATCTGGGTGGTGCCGAGGTTCTGGTTGAGCATGGCCCCGAGGATGGCGCTGCCCGAGTAGACGCCTTCGAAGAGGTCGGCCACATCGAGGGTGACGTCGCCGAGCTTGTCGCCGCCGGCGGCGGACCACAGTGCCTTGGCGTCGGTGATCTCCTTGGCGCGATCTTCGAGGTAGCCAGGGTAGGTCGAGAGTTCCTTCTCGGTAATGCCGAATGCCTGCTGCGTCGGGGGGACGCTGCCGGAGATTGCGCCACGTCCGCCGTGGAACTGCTGGATGAGCTGACGGCGGTCGTAAGCACGCATGAGGGCGCCGACGAGGCGCAGGTCGTTCCACGGCGGACCCTGGAACGCGAAGGTGCCGGCGACCGGGTTCGCGGAGAAGCCCGGCGCATCAAAGATCTTGCCCTTGAGCCGGCCCTGGAGGTCGTTGAGCTGAGAAACGGTCGAAGGGCTGAAGCCATCGACCTGCTTCTGCTCGAAGGCGGCCTGGAGCGCGGCCTGGTCGGTGAACAGCGGCACCTGCTGGATGCCGTCGAGGTAGGTGGTGCCGTTGTACTTCGGGTTCTTCTTGAAGTTCAGGTGGCCATCGGGGTTGAAGAGCGACAGGATGTACGGCCCGGTGCCGATGATCTGGTCGGAGTTGAACTGTGCGTACTTGGCTTCGAATTCCTTGACGGCCTCGGGTGCCTGCACGACTTCGTATGACTGGGCGAGCAGGTTGAGGAAGAGCGGCGCTGGCTGCTTGAACTTCACGGTCAGCGTGTTGGCGTCGGTCAGGGTCGTCGAATCGACGATCTGATAATCGGCGAAGCGGTAGAAGTTCGGATCCTTGGTCACGCCATCGAGGAGCACACCCGCCTTGTTGCGGTCGATGTGGTACTTCATGTCGGCGGCAGTGGTCTGGCGGCCGTTGACAGGGGCGCGGTCCTGCCAGAAGTTGTTCTGCTTCAGGTGCAGGACCAGCGTGGAAGCATCGGGCTGCTCCCATTTTTCCGCGAATGCGCCGCCCAGCTTGCCGTTGGCAAAGCTATCCCACTGGATGATGCGCTGGTTCGTCATGCCGACAATGCTGGCGAACGGCGTGAACCGGCTGCGGCTGGCGTCGAAGGTGTCGTAGGTGGCGTTCGAGGAACTGCCGCGGGCGACTCCGCCGGCCTTTGGCGTAGCGGTGGCGCTAGCGCCGGCGGTGGCGCTTCCCTTTGCCCCGGGGCTGCCGCTCGCCCCGGCGGACGTGGTGGGTGTGCTCTTCGAGCTGTTGTCATCGCCGCAGCCAACGAGGCCCAGGCCTGCAACGCCGACGCCTGCGAGCGCCGCTCCCCCAACGAAGCGACGACGCGTGACACCACCGTCCTGTAGCTTTTTAACCCAATAGTTATCCGTATGACGCATGTAGCGCTCCCCCCTAATTTTCTATAAGCGGCAGGCGCGTCCCGTCTTTGGATAACGCATGCCAAGCAAGGTCCAGCGTGTGCGTTGACAGCGCACACACCCTGCCGGAAGTATTGGGTCGCGGTGCGCCTCTGTCAAATGCGATCCATTGGTGAAGCTATTGGAAGACGGAGTGATATAGCCCAGAGCGATATCTCGGATGACGACAGCGGCAGCGTCGAATCTGAAGACGGGCGACGCCCGGCCGCATTGAAGTGAAGCGCGTTCGGGTGCAGAAGCCGATTCGGCGGCCCGGCGCGCGTTGTGGCCGGTGCGCCATACAATCCCAGGATGACCGAGCCAGGCAACTTCGCCATCGCACTCGAACAGATCGTCGGCCCCGCGCACGTGCTCACGGATGCCGAGGAGCGCGCGAGTTACGAGACCGACTGGACCCGCCGCTACCACGGCACCGCGCAGCTCGTGGTCAGGCCGGGATCGACGGCGGAGGTCGCCGCCGTGCTGCGGCTGTGCAGTGAGGTATCAGCGGCGGTCGTGCCGCAGGGCGGTAATACTGGTCTCGTGGGCGGGGGCGTGCCGCGAGGGGGCGAAGTCGTGCTCAGCCTGACGAGGCTCGACGCGATGGAGACGGTCGACGCCGACGCGGCGCAAGTGACCGTGGGCGCGGGCGTGACGCTGGCGCGCCTGCAAGACCACGTTCGCGGTGCCGGGCTCGCCTTCGGCGTGGACCTCGCATCACGCGGCAGCGCCACGATCGGCGGCATGATCGCGACGAACGCCGGCGGCATCCACGTCCTCCACTATGGCGGGATGCGCGCCCAACTGGTCGGCATCGAGGCCGTGCGTGCAGATGGGGCGGTCCTGCGGCGGCTGCCGGGGCTGACAAAGGACAACACCGGCTACGACTTGCCCGGTCTTATCGCCGGAAGCGAAGGCACGCTGGCGGTCATCACGGCGGCACGGCTCAAGCTGGTGAGCCAGTTGCCCCAGCGGGCGGTTGCGCTGCTGGCCGTGCCGGACGTTTCTTCGGCACTCAACATCCTTGGACGAGTGCGTAGCCTCGCCTCGTTAGATGCCGCGGAGTTGTTCTTTCGCGAAGGCGTGGAGCTGGTGTGCAAGCACAGCGGGCTGCCCATGCCGTTCGGCGCCAGCCACGCATGTTATGTGTTGTTGGAGTGTGCGGCCCACCAGGACCCGCTGCCTGACCTCGCGGCCGCGCTCGAAGGTGCGCCGTTCGAGGATTCGGCGATGGCCGCCGACCGCCCGGGACGAGATGCACTGTGGGCCTACCGCGAGCGCCACACGGAGGCGATCAACGCGGAAGGCGTGCCGCACAAGCTGGACGTCGCGCTGCCGCTGGCACGGCTGCAAGAGTTCGCAGAGGGGGTGCGGGCACGGCTGGCCCACGCTGTCCCGGAGGCGCGCGCCATCCTGTTCGGTCACGCCGCCGACGGCAACCTCCACGTGAACGTGCTTGGCCTGGCCGCCGACGATGACCGGGCGACGGACACGATACTGCGCTACGTTGCATCGTTGGGCGGCAGCATCAGCGCGGAGCACGGCATCGGGATCGCGAAGACGCGATGGTTGCACCTCACTCGCAGTGCAGAGGAGATCGCCACAATGGCAGCGGTCAAGACAGCGTTCGACCCGGCGGGGCTGCTGAACCCGGGAGTGATTTTCGGGCTGTAGGGCGGCTATTGAGAGGACAGCCGGCGGACGGCTCACAGCCGTCGCGGCCAATCGACGGGCTGAACCTCTCCCCGCCTTCGATTTCGGCGGTAAACTCTTTGGATTGGGTGCAACGATGAAGCAGGAGTCGTGATGGCCGGACGGTTGCTCATCAAGAACGGTGTCGTGGCCGCTGGTGGCGTGCTTTCGCGGCAAGACATTCTCTGCGATGGCCCACGTATCGCTGCCATCGGACGCGGCATGGAAGCGGATGGGGCTGCGGTGTTCGACGCGGCT
>DATNET010000228.1:0-3979 GCA_035606745.1 Tepidiformaceae bacterium | reverse complement strand
CTTCGAGGTCGGGATCGTCGTGTTGCGCGGGATCACCGGAGTCGCGACGCCGCCAAGCGTCTCGATACCGAGCGTCAGCGGCGTAACATCGAGCAGCAGGACGTCTTTGACTTCACCCTTCAAGACGCCTGCCTGGACAGCAGCGCCGATCGCGACAACCTCGTCCGGGTTCACCCCCTTGTGGGGCTCTTTGCCGAAGAAGTCGGCCACCAGTTTCTGCACCGCTGGCATGCGCGTCTGGCCGCCAACGAGGACTATCTCGTCGACATCGCCTGGCTTTTTGCTGGCGTCGCTCAGCGCCTTCTTGACCGGTTCGAGCGTCCCGGTCAACAGGTCACCAACGAGCTGCTCGAGCTTCGCCCGAGTGAGCGTGATGTTGAGGTGCTTGGGGCCGCTCGCGTCGGCCGTGATGAATGGCAGGTTGATGTCCGTGGTCTGGGCACTAGAGAGCTCGATCTTGGCCTTCTCCGCTTCAGCCTTGAGCCGTTGCAAAGCCTGGCGATCCTGGCGAAGGTCGATCCCCTCGGCCTTCTTGAACTCGTCGATGAGCCAGTCGATGACACGCTGGTCGAAATCGTCGCCGCCGAGATGCGTGTCGCCATTCGTGCTGAGCACCTGGAAAGTGCCTTCGCCAAGTTCGAGGATGGAAATGTCGAACGTGCCGCCGCCAAGGTCGTAGACCGCGATCAATTCGTCATGCTTCTTGTCGAGCCCGTAGGCCAGCGATGCAGCCGTCGGCTCGTTGATGATCCGGAGCACTTCGAGGCCGGCGATCTTACCAGCGTCTTTCGTAGCCTGGCGCTGCGCGTCATTGAAGTACGCCGGTACGGTGATGACCGCCTCATTGACGGCCTCGCCGAGGTACGCCTCCGCATCGGCCTTAAGCTTCTGGAGGATCATCGCGCTGATCTCGGGCGGGCTATACGATCGGTCGCCCATCTGGACCTGCGCGTCGCCGTTGCTGGCCGCGCTCAATTTGTACGGCACAAGTTTGACGTCGCGCTGTACTTCCGGGTCGTTCTGCTTGCGGCCCATGAATCGCTTGATGCTGAAGACGGTGTTTTCGGGATTGGTGACAGCCTGGCGCTTTGCCACCTGGCCGACGAGCCGTTCGCCGGTTTTGGTGATGGCAACAACAGAAGGCGTCGTCCGCGCACCTTCGGCGTTCGGGATGACGACTGGTTCGCCGCCTTCCATTACCGCAACGCAGCTGTTCGTGGTCCCGAGGTCGATTCCGATTACCTTAGCCATTGATTACTGTTTCTCCTGGGCCTATGGCCATTGTCGCGCTGATGGTTGTGCTGAGGCGCTCGCGTCCGAGCGGTTCGCTCTGACGAGCTTTCTGACTATCCACTCGAGTCGCTACCGTCGCCCACGATGACCATCGCCGGGCGGATGACGCGGTCACCGAACTGGTAACCCTTTTGGACAACGTAGAGCACTTTTCCTGCTTCGCCCGGTTGCTGCCCCACCGCCTCGTGACGTTCGGGGTCGAACGCCTGCCCGTCGGCCGGGACTTCCGTGACGTTCATCGCTTCCAGCAACGAAGCGAACTTCTTCTCGATGGCGATGATGCCCTGGACCCAATTCAAGCCCGCGAGCTTGGCATCGACCGTCCCAACCGCGCGGTCGAGATCGTCGAACACCGGGAGCAGGTTGATGACGAGTGCTGCACTCGCCATACGCGCGGTTTCGGCGCGGTCCTGCTCCACACGCCGTTTGAAGTTGATGAAGTCCGCTGCACTCCGCTGCCAGTTCTTGTAGTAGTTGTCCGCCTGTTCTCGGGCTGCCGCGAGGTCCGCGGTGGGATCGGTACTGTTCTCTTGTTTTGCCTGCGACTCTATGGTGCTTTCCTCTGCTGGCGAAGCTTCCGCTTCGTGGCGAGACGAGCCTCGTCCGGCGTGTGCCGAAGCGGGCGCTCCCTTCGATTCATCGCCGTGCATGCGCGAAGCTGCGCGCTTGTCGACGATGCGTTCGTCTTCATTGTCTTGCATTGATCCTCCGTCTCTCATCGGCCCGCCCGCGGGCGTGGTCGATGCGTCCGTGATGATGTAGGAACCCCCGGTCCGCCTATTCGATACGGTCTCCGTCTCCGTAAAATTGTCGGATGAGTTCGGTAAGGACATCGCTAACGTAGCGCACGTTCGCGACCGTATCTCCATACGCCATGCGCGTCGGACCGAGGACCCCGAGCACCCCCCCGGCGCCGCCCAGAGGGCCGTACCGCGCGAGCACAAAGCTCATGTCCTGGTAAGGCCCTTCACGATTTTCGTCACCAATGACCACGGCCACGTCGCCCTCGGCCATGGCGCCGGTTGGGATGGCGCGCCGCAGGCGGCGCTCGTCTACCGCTTCGAGCATATCCAGCATTCGGTCGCTCTGGCCGAACTCCGGCTGACGGAGCATCGCTCGCACACCCTCCACCACCGGGGATTCGACCGCGGCCTCCTGCTCACGGACGAGTAGTTCAGTCATCGCTTCGACCACCGCGTTTTCGACCTGGTTCGTGGGGTCGGCGCGCTCGACGCTCGCGAATTCCGCGACAGTTTTTCCGCCGAATTCAGCGTTCAGCCGGGCCGCCAGGCGGGTCAGCGCCTCCTGGTGGACCGTTACCCCGAACTCGACGGTTTGCTGGTGCACCCCTGAGTCGTTCGTGACGACGACAAGCAAGGCACGGTTGTCCAGCAGTTCAACCAGCTGGAGATGCTTCAAACGCACTTCCAGAAGCCGCGGCTGTGTCACCAGCGAGACGTTCCCGGTCGAATGCGCGAGCACACTCGCGGCGAGCGAGATCCATTCCTCCAGTTGGCGAGAGGCCTGGTGGAATTGGTGGAGGATCGTGAGTTCCTCCTGGCGGCTCAGGACCCGCTCGGGCATCAACGAGGACACGTAATATCGGTAGCCACGATGGCTTGGGATTCGACCCGCGGACGTGTGTGGATGCGTAATCATCCCCTGCTCTTCAAGCACGGCCATCTCGTTCCGCACCGTCGCGCTGGAGAGGCTCAGGGCATGGCGCTCCACAAGCGACTGCGAACCGACCGGAAGTGCCGAGTCGATGTAGTCATCCACAATGAAGGCGAGTATCCGCGAGCGACGCTCTGATAACGGCATTGTCAACCCAATAAGGCTACATTAGCACTCTTGATGTAAGAGTGCTAAACCCTGTTATCACAGTGTAGGCGATCACCGCCCGCCCCGAAAAGAGGGTGTCCCCGCAATCCCGGCCGGGGGACAGTAGCGAGTCGAGGCCGCTAGACTGGACGTTCGCCCCGAATCCCATCAGAAGGCTTTCCGACGTTGAGCTTACGAAACGTTCCATATAAGTACCTTGTTGCCACCGGCTTCATCTTCGGTCTGTTCATGGACCTGATGGACCTGACCGTCGTGAATGTGGCTTTGCCGACGTTCGGAGAGAAGTTCCACGCGAGCGATGCCACGCTTGAATGGGTCGTTACCGGCTACCTCCTCAGCCTCGCCATCTGGATCCCGGCATCCGGTTGGATCGGCGACCGATTCGGGACGAAACGCACCTTCCTCTTTGCGCTCTTCATGTTCACGCTCGCTTCCGCAGCCTGCGGCCTCTCGTGGAACATGGGCAGCCTGATCACCTTCCGGCTCATCCAGGGCATCGGTGGTGGAATGATGACTCCCGTGGGGACTGCCATGCTCTTCCGCGCATTTCCACCGGCCGAACGGGCACGCGCCTCGCTCATCCTTACCGTGCCGACGGTCATCGCCCCGGGTATCGGGCCAATCGTTGGCGGCTGGCTCATTGATTACGTGAGCTGGCGCTGGATCTTCTATATCAATGTCCCGCTCGGCATCATCGGATTCATCTTCTGCCTGCTGTACCTGCAGGAGCACAAAGAGGAAGCGCCTGGGCGCTTCGATGGCGCCGGCTTCGTTTCCTCCGCGGCCGGGCTAGCCCTGGTGCTATTCGCCCTCTCCCGCGGTCCAGAAGATGGCTGGGGTTCCG
>DATNET010000219.1:0-3243 GCA_035606745.1 Tepidiformaceae bacterium | reverse complement strand
GAATCGTTTGTTGAACAAACGGATTTTTTTGGACAACGCTCGCAGCGCAACGCCAGAGCGCAACGCCGCACGGTACCGTGTTGGCCCGTAACAAAGAGCCGACAAAACTACATCGCTCCGCTTACTTGCGCTGCGGCGTCGTGCGCGGTTCGGATGGAAGGGGCCCTCTACACGCCGTCGTTCGTTGCTGTGCCGTAACTTTTGCGGAGGTCGTTTTTGAGGACTTTGCCGAGGGCGTTGCGGGGCAACTCTTCGATGATCGAGTAATAGGCCGGGGCCTTGAACGAGGCGAGGCGGCCTTTGGTGTAGTCGGTCATTTCGGCCGGGGTGACGTGGCTGCCGGGTTTGAGCACGAGCACGGCCTTGACGACCTCGCCCCAATCCTGGTCGGGTACGCCGATGACGGCTGCTTCTTCGACGGCAGGGTGGGCTTCGAGCACGTTTTCGATTTCGCCCGCGGAGATGTTTTCGCCGCCGCGGATGATGAGGTCCTTCTTGCGGCCGGTGATGAAGAGGTAGCCGCCGTCATCGATCTTGCCGAGATCCCCGGTGTGCAGCCAGCCATCGATGATGGCCGTGCTGGTGGCCTCTTCCTGCTTGTAGTAGCCCTTCATCACGCGCTGCGAGCGGACGCAGATTTCGCCCTCCTCGTTCGGGCCGAGGACCTTGTTGCGGTCGTCCATGATGGCGAGTTCGACGTCCGGCATGGGGCGGCCGACGGAGCGCAGGCGCCTTTCCTTGACCTCGGTATCAACGCTGAGGTCGTGGTCTTCGGGGCCAAGGAACGTGAGCGTGGCGGTGGTCTCGGTCTGGCCGTAGGCGTTGACGAGGCCGATTCCGCGGGGCGAGAAGACGTCGCAGGCGCGGCGCACGACTTCATACGGCATGGGCGCGGCGCCGTAGGTGATGCTCTTCATCGAAGAGATGTCGTACTGGTCGAAGTTGGGGTCTTCCATGATGCGCTTGAGCATGGTCGGGACGACGAAGGCGTGGGTCGCTTTTTCCTGGTCGACGGCCTGCAGCCAGAGTTCGGGGGTGAAGGCGGGAAGGATGACGAGCGTGCGCCCGCCCCAGATGGCGAGCATCATCGCGGTCGCCCCGGCGACGTGGAAGAACGGGGCGGAGACGAGCAACTTTTCGTGGATGTCGGGGTCGGCTGGGTTCTGGTTGGTGACGTAGGAGGTCATGTCCAGGTAGGTGAGCATGACGCCCTTGGGCAGGGCGGTCGTGCCGCTCGTGAAGATGAGGATGGTGGCGTCGTGGTCGTCGACTTCGACCCAGATGTCGTCTTCGGCGGCGTTTTCGAGGAGCTGGTTGTAATCGCGGTAGGTTCCCTGGCCGCCGTTGTACGCGATGAAGTGTTCGGTGTGCGTGAGGGTCGGGCGGATGCGGTCGACGAGCTCCATGTAGCGGTCGGAGACGAAGAGCGCCTGGCACTGGCTGACGTTGAGCATGTGGGTGAGCTCTTCGTCTTTGGCGCGGTAGTTGAGGGGGACGAAGGTGACGCCGAGCATGGCGCAGGCGTAGTAGGTGATGACGTAGTCGGCGCTGTTTACGGACATGACGGCGACCTTTTGGCCGCGTTCGATGCCAAGGCCCTGGAGGGCGTTGGCGAGGCGGGTGACGCGAGGCAGCATGTCCATATACGTGATGCGTGCGCCGCCACCGCCGATTTCTACGAGCGCTTCGCGGTCCGGGACGACAGCAGACGAGATCTGCAGGAATTCAATCGTGTTCATGGGTGCTCCGAGGGTGCCCTGGGGCGCGTGCCGGCGCCGGGTCGTATGGGGACGGATTCTACCGGATTGGGCGATCTTGGGCGAACCGGGGCGGCTGCGGCCGCCTTGGCGAGGGCCGCTATACTTGGGGAGATGGCCGCACGCTCGCAGTCACTCCCGGAGCCCGCGCCAATACCGCCGGCCGAGCGTCTGCCGCTGAATAGCGGGGACCGGCTGACGCGTGTCGAATTTCACCGTCGTTATCGCCAACACCCGGAGATCAAGAAGGCGGAGCTTGTCGAAGGAGTGGTCTACGTGGCATCACCGGTGAGTTTTAAGCACAGCAGCCATCATTCAGGCGCGACGCGGTGGCTTGGTGCGTACGCCGATGTGCATCCCGAGGTGGAAATCCAGACCAACGTCAGCCTCATCCTTGATGGCGACAACGAAGTGCAGCCAGATCTGTGTATGTACTACGGAGACGGCCGCTCGGCACGCGCGGGCGATGATGGTTATCTTCACGGCGCTCCTGAGCTGGTGATCGAAATTTCGATTTCGAGCGCGTCCTATGACCTCCACAGCAAACTCAACGCCTACCGGCGGAACGGCGTACAGGAGTACATCGTGTGGCGGGTATTCGATGCAGCCATCGATTGGTTCGAGCTCGTAGAGGGCGCATACCGTGCAATAGCGCCGGACGAGCGGGGCATCGTCCACTCCGGCGTCTTCCCAGGGCTGCGGCTGGACCGCGAGAAAATGCTCACCGGCGACCTCACTTCGGTGCTGGCCGAACAGCGCCGCGCCACTGCGGCCAGGTCGAAGCGGGGTTAGCTGCAACTCATGGGGACGGCCAGGTCGGTCCCCGACCGCTCGCTGCAGCTGCGCTTCGCGAGGTCGACGTTGAGGCGGCCCGAACTGTCTATCGAGGTGGCGAAGCGGTCCAGGTTTGGGGCGTCTTTGTCGAGCCGGGCGCCGGTGATGTCGTAGACAGCATTGAAGCAGTCTTCGCGGAAGACGAGAGTCGAGCCGGCCGCGAGGGGGCTCATGCGCGTGCCCAACGTGGAGATGAGGCCGGGCAGGGAAGGGTCGCCGGGAAGCACTGGCGCGACCCGGCACTGATGTGCAGAGCTCGCACGATTGGCGGCGTCGAGGTCGGCGAGGGCAACGAAGCTGCCATCGCTGAGGCGGACGATGAAGAAGTTGTGCGCGGATATGTACTGCTCGCTGCCGGGAGCGTAGTCGGACGCGTCGTTGAGGACGACGGTGCCGTGGTCCGCGCCGGAATTGAGGAAGATGAGGCCAAACGCGACAATGAGGACGACCAGCAACACGGCCCCAACCAGTGCCGCACAGCCGAGGAACACGGGCGGCCGGAGCGTCTGCGGCGGCGAGTTGCTCTGCTGAGGGTCGCGGGGAGGAGACACGGGACGATTGTCGAGTGGGGCCTGCTGGATGTCGAACGGGCGAAGACGCCGAGGGCGGGTGAAGACGCTCAAGCCAGGCGAAGACGCTGGGGGCGGCTCTT
>DATNET010000210.1:0-3874 GCA_035606745.1 Tepidiformaceae bacterium | reverse complement strand
GGCAATCTACATTGAAAAAAATCTTCAGCCGGTGCGCCACATCGAGATCCAGGTCATCGGTGACAAGTTCGGGAATATCGTCGCCATTGGCGAGCGGGAGTGTTCGATTCAGAGGCGTCATCAGAAGCTCATCGAAGAGAGTCCGAGCGTGGCTGTGAGCGCGGACTTACGCCGCAGCTTGAGCCGTGCCGCCGTTCGCCTCGCCCGGGCTGCCGCTTACCACAACGTCGGCACTGTCGAGTTTCTTCTCACGGCCAGCGGTGATTACTACTTCCTCGAGATGAATACACGCTTGCAAGTAGAACACCCGGTGACGGAACTCACTTCCGGGACCGACCTCGTGAAAGACCAGATCCTCGTGGCAGCCGGACAGGAACTGCCGTATGAGGAGAGCGACCTGCTCATCCGCGGATGGGCCATCGAGTGCCGCATCGTTGCGGAGGACCCGTTCAACAACTTCCTTCCCTCGGTCGGACGGGTGGTGCTCGCGCGGGAGCCCGCCGGGCCCGGCATTCGCGTGGAGAGCGCCTTATACGACGGCATTGAGGTGTCGCCCTACTACGACTCGTTGCTCGCGAAAGTGACGGCGTGGGGTCGGAATCGCGAGGGCGCGCGAACACGTATGAAGCGCGCTCTCGCAGAGTTCAGGGTGGTCGGTGTCGCGACCAATATCCCGTACCTCCAGCAAATCCTGGATCATCCGGATTTCGTGGCCGGGAACATCGATACCGGTTTCCTCGACCGGAACCAGATGCTTGCAGAGGAGCATCTCGCCGAGCAACAGGAGCTCGCGGAGATCGCAGCACTCCTGTTCGTAACGAAGGGCGAGACGGCCGAACGGAGCGGGAACGGGAGCAACGGCCACGCCACTGTGCATGGCGTTTCCGCCTGGCGGGCCACGATGGCGGGAAGGCCGTTTGGCTGGCGGGTGCCGCGGTGAGCGAAAAATACCTGCTTCGTCTGGGTGACGAGGATGACACGACGCTGGAGTTTGAGCGGGAAGACGGCACTGCCCGCGTCCGTCGCGAGGGCGGCGAATGGAAGAACGTCGAGCTGGAGCGAATTGGCGACTCCGGCCTCTACCTCCTGATGGTGGATGACCGGCCAACCGAACTCTACCTCGAACGTCGCCGCGGCGGGGCGATTGTGACGCTTGGCCGGCACGCATTCAACTATGATGTCGGCCCCTGGCGGCCGACATCTGGGATTCGCAGCAAAGCCGCGGATGCGGGCGGCCAGGTGCGCATCACGGCGCCTATGACTGGTTCGATCGTGGAGGTCCGCTGCACCGCCGGCGATGCCGTTGCCGAGGGCGACGTCCTCCTCGTGATCGAGTCCATGAAGATGAACAACGAACTCCGTTCACCGGTCGCCGGCGTGGTGGATGCGGCGCCGGTTGTGCCTGCACAGCGCGTAAAAGCTGGCGATCTTCTCGTGGCGATACGACGCATACAGACGTGAATCGCGCCAGCGCAACCCTAAGGCAACCCACAAAGCCCGGCGGCGAACGTCTTGACCCGGCGGCGAACGGTCGCGTACGGTTACCTCTGGCCGTGCTAGGCGGGGAGCTAGCGGTGCCCTGTACCCGCAATCCGCTATAGCGGGGTTGAATCCCTGTTCGAGGGTTGTGTCCCTGGGGACTGTCCTTGTCAAGCGGCGTTGACGACCTGGTCCTGCGCGGCGAAGCGCTATGAACCTGGTCAGGTCCGGAAGGAAGCAGCCATAAGTGGAATGCTTCGGGTGCCGTAGGCCAACCGGGTCCGAGTTAGCTGGCGTGGGACAAGCCCGGTTACCAATTCGACAACAGGTGCACGGCCTAAAACCTTTCCCAGCGTGGTGCCAGCAAGCCCGTATGGCACACCAGGCGCGCTTCCAGGAGTGACTTTGGCGCAGGCAATTCGGCCGCGTCGCTTCGGCGAACGACCGTTACTTGACCCACGGCACATCACCCGGGCCGATCTTTCCGACCACCCGCGGCGATTCCGCGGCCGTCACCATGCTGCGACGATCTTCGTCGTGGTCCTGCTGGCAGTGGTTGCATTTCGTGTTTTCCCTCAACGTGACGTGACCGTGTTGAACGACGGGCGAGCGTACAACGTCTCTGCCACATTCAACCCGGAATCTGCGGCGCTGTCCGCGGCCGATGTGAGCCTGAGCCCGGGCGACCGGGTCTTGTACGCGAGCGGCGGCCGGCACGCCAGCCTCGCCGTCCAGCGGGCCCGCACCGTCACCATCCAGGCGGATGGGCAGACCCTTCAGCTCAACACCCAGGCGACGACCGTCGGGGGCGCCCTCGCCGAAGCCGGCATCCAACTGCACGGCGGAGACGAGGTCTACCTGGACGGTCAACTCACGACGCAGCGTGGACCACTGCTCGCCGCCGCCTCGTATGCCTCGCGCGAAGCTCCGGGGCAACCGCTGAGCAATTCGTCCGGCCAGGCCGCCCGCGTGAGCGTTGTTAGGGCGAGACCGGTCACGGTCATCATGGATTCGCTACCGGTGACCGTTTCAACCGCTGCGACATCGGTCGATGGCCTCCTGCAGGAACTGGGAATGACCGTGAGAGAAGGCGACCTCGTCCAGCCGGGCCTTCAGGCCCCTGTGACCGCCGGCATGACGGTGCGGCTGGCCAAGGCGCGTACGGTCAACGTGACCCTCAACGGCGTGGACCAATCGCTGTATACCCAGGCACAGACGGTTGGGGATGTCCTGAAGCTGATCGGAGTTAGCCCGCAGCCCGACGACCTTCTTTCGTTGCCCGCGGATACGCCGGTGACGAACGGCATGAACCTTCTCGTGGGCACGACGAGCGTTGCCGATGTCGTGGAAACAGAACCCGTCCAGGCACCGACGTCTTACGAGACCGACCCCACCATGCCGGAAGGCACGACCCGTATCGTGAACGGCTCACCGGGCGTCCGCACGGAACATTGGACCGTCACCACGAAGAATGGCGAAGAAGTCAGCCGAGTGCTCGCCAGCAGCTCCGTGACCACGGCCCCTGTCCCGACCGAGCAGATCACCGGCACAAAGCCCGGCCCGGTCTCGAAACCCACCATCAACACCTCAGGCTATTCGGGCAGCTACACGCGCGTGCTCCATGTCCGTGCGACGTGGTACTCGCCTGCAAGTAGCGGCAGCGGCCGCTCTCCGTCCGACCCCAACTACGGCCGGACCGCAAGCGGCGCGTTCGTCGTCCACGGGATCTGTGCGGTCGACCCGAACGTGATCCGGATGGGGACACACTTCTACGTGCCCGGCTACGGGGATTGCGTGGCTGGCGACACCGGTAGCGCAATTATCGGGAACGTGATCGACCTCGGCTTCCCCGACAGTGTCGGCGACCCCGGGTGGGGCAGCCAGATGGTCGACATCTACATCATCGACGGCTAGACCCGCTTTCCTCGCTTGACCGAGGCGTCGAAGGATGGTGCCCGCATCGACTGAGCGAAGTGTGCCACCTACCATCGAATCGATGCCCCGCACCCACCTACCGGGCCCTCGACCGCGCAAAGCGCTCGGCCAACACTTCCTCCGCGATTCCGGTGTGCTGGCCGACATCGTGGCGGCCGTCCGCGTCCCGCCGGGCGGCATCGTGGTTGAGATCGGGGCAGGCACGGGCCAGCTCACAGCCGCGTTATTGGATGCCGGACACACCGTTGTCGCCCTCGAAGTCGAATCGCGGATGATCGCCCACCTGAGCTCGCGGCTTGGCCGGAATCCCGCCCTGCAAGTTGTTGAGGCCGACGCGCGTCTCGCCGATGTTTCCGAGTTCGTGCCGCGGCAACGGCCGTTCGTGGTCGCCGGGAACCTTCCCTACTTTGCCGCGAGCCCGATCATCCGGCACCTCCTGGAAGGCTATCCAAAGCCTAAA
>DATNET010000207.1:0-10219 GCA_035606745.1 Tepidiformaceae bacterium | reverse complement strand
CCGGGGCTGAAAGTCGGCCGACAGCGGGTCTGCCGCGACTGAGTTCAGGGCCACGTCAGTACCTCACTCTGGGGTCGATGAGTGTGTAGGCGAGGTCTGTAATGAGATTCACGGCCACGACGATGAGGGCAAAGATGAGCGCGATTGCCTGGATCCCCGGGTAGTCTCGGGTATTCACTTCGGAGAGTAAAAACCTGCCAATTCCGGGCAACTGAAAGATCTGTTCGAAGATGACCGTGCCGCCAATGATGTACGCCAAAAACACACCGATGACACTGATGATAGGGATGAGGGCGTTCCGAAAGGCGTGCGTCCAAACGACGGAGCGTTCGCTCAGCCCCTTGGCCCGCGCGGTGCGCACATAGTCTTGCCGGTAGACGTCGAGCATCGAGGTACGGGTGAAGCGCATGAGGGCTGCCGCTGAGCTAAAGCCGAGGATGATTGCGGGCAGCAGGAACTGTTCGAGGTTATGGACCGGATCGTCTGTGAATTTGATGTAGGTGATGGGCGGGTTCCAGTTCCACACCCTCGACGCGACGACGATGATGATCACGGCAATGAGAAAGCCCGGGACGGCGAGCAGCACGATCGAAAGCGAGCGAAGGACGAAATCGATCCAGGAATCCTGCTTTACAGCCGAGATGACGCCGATAGGCACGCCAAATGCTATCCCGAAGACGAGCGACATGAGCCCCAGCTCGGTGCTCACCGGCAAGCCTTCCTTGAGGAAGCGGTTGATCGATTGGCCATTGATAAGTGACTTGCCGAAGTCGCCGGTGGCGACCTGCTTGAGCCAATCGCCATAGCCCACCAGGAACGGTTTATCCAGGCCGAGTTCGTGCTCCACCTGGGCATGAGCGTTCGGCCCCCCGACCGTGCTCGTGGAGGCGATGATGTCGACGGCGTTCCCCGGGAGGAATCGCACGGCGCCGAACACCAGGAAGGTTGTACCAATGACGGTAATGACAGCCGAAATGAGCCTGCCAACGATGTAGTTCGTCACAGATCTCTCCCGTCTACAGAGAACGCCGCGCGGCCAGCCGGAGCGGCCACGCGGCGTTTTGGCGCCGAAAGTTTAGTGCGCTTCCAGCCAGACAGAGTCGAGGAAGTTCATTTCGAGGAGGGCGCCAGCACTCCAATCGAAGAACCAGCCTTTGACCCACGGCTGGGTGGCGGTTGGTGCGGTGCCATTGGGAAGGGCGATGTTGATTGCGTGGTCGGTGATGTATTTGTTGATCGCCTTGTAGGCAGCGACAGACTTTGCGTGGTCGAAGATGCCGCGGGCATCGTCGAGCATCTTGTCGAGGTTCGCGTCTTTGACGTGGCGGTTGTTGGCCGCGCCCTTGGAGTGGTACGAGTTCCAGAGCTGGCGGTCGAGGCTGAGGAAGTCGAATTCGCCGCCCATCGTGCATTGGAAATCGCCTTTGATCCCATAGACGTTGACGCGCCAATCGGCCCACTGCTGCTGTTGGATGGTGAGGTTTATGCCGGCGTCTTTGAGCGACTGCTGGACCTGGAGCGTCCCGAATGCCAGTTGGCCACCCTGGAACGTCTTGTCCACGAGATCAAGGTTCGAGTGTCCCGCGGCCGAGAGCAGGTCCTTGGCCTTCTTGACGTCGCGCTTGGGGAGGTCTGCGTCGGCGAGCTGGTATTCGGAATACCACAGAGGGATCTGTTGGCCTTGCTTTCCGAACCCCTGCCACGTGATTTTGATGATCGACTCCGGGTCGATGGCGTACATGACGGCCTGGCGGACGCGTTCGTCGTTGAACGGCGCAACGCTGTTATTCAGCATCATCGGATTGAGCACGCCGTACCGCCAACCCCAGTTCGCGTTAGGCACGTCCTTGATGAGTTGCAGGGCGAGCGGGATGGTCGCTGCGCCGCCGGTGTCGATCTGCTTGGCTTTGAAGGCGGCGGGGGCAAGGTTCGGGTTGCTCGGGTCGAAGTTGTGCCAGTGCAGTTCGTCCACATACGGCTTGCCCGAGATGTAGTAGTCCGGGTTCTTCTTGAGGACGTATTCAACGCCGTTCGTGAAGTGGTCGAAGATGAACGGCCCACTGCCGACAGGCTTTTGTTTGGCAAGGTCGTCGGCGTACTGCTCCTTCGGGATGATCTTTCCCCAGATGTCCGCGAGGTTTGAGATCAGCGGCGCGTAGGGCTTCGAGGTGTGCACGGTCACGGTGTGGGCATCGGTCGCGTCCACGCGGTCCACCAGCTCGAACATCGGACCAAGCACGAAGTCGGGCTGGGCCGTGCGCATGTAGTCGAAGTTCGCCTTGATGTCGTCGGCGGTAAGGTCCCGGCCGTTGACCGGTGCGACGTTTTGCCACTTCGCGTTTTTGCGGAGGTGGAAGACCGTCGTCTGTTCGTCGGGCTGTTCGCGCGTCTCGGCGAGGTCCGGTTCGATGGTGAGGTCGCCGAGGATCGGGTAATGCGCGCGGACGAGGCTGCTGAGGCATCCGCCCGCGACCTGGAGGCCCGGGTAGCCAGCGTCGCGCAGCGGGTCATACTGGTCCGGGCTCCCGCCGCCCAGCACCGCGTGGAAGGCGCCGCCTGTTTTGGGCGTCCCGCTCTGGATCGTTTTCAGGTCGGGCGCGAGCGAGATTTGTGGCGGCGTTGGCACGTTCGAGCCGCCTGACCCTCCGCTGCTGCCACTGGAAGTCGGGCCGGTAGTGCCGTTCGAGCTTTTGTTGCTACTGCTGCCGCAGGCTCCGGAGACGAGCATCGCGGCGCCCGCGGCGCCGGTGCCCATGCCGGCGAGAAACCGCCGGCGGTTCAATCGTTGCCAGTAATTCCCTTGCATTTGGTCCCCCTCTGAATTCCGCTTGCTGCGTTGGCATTGCTACCGTGGCGTTGCGACGTTTCGCTGCCGGCGTTGCGTTGGTGCGCTGCAGCGTTTGGTTCCGGCGTGTGCTCCGTCCGGGATTATTGGTGCGACGACATGTTCGGTGTCCGCGCGGCCACCCCCTCCTTCTCGAGCTGGGCGATTTCAGCCTCAGAAAGTCCGAGCAGCTCGCCGAAAACGTAGGCGTTGTGCTCGCCAAAACAAGGCCCATTCCGCTCGATGGAGGTTGGTCGGCGGGCGAAACGATAGAGCGGCCGTTCCATGTCCCAGGAGCCGGCCTCCGGATGAGTCACTTGCTCGAAAAACCCCCGCTCGCGAAGGTGAGGGTTGTCGTAGATGTCGCGGTAGCCGAGGACCGGCGCGGCAGGGACGCCCGCCGCAGTGAGGGCCTCGAACGCTTCCATACGGCCAAGGCTTCTGGTCCACGCGGCGATGGTTTCGTCGAGTTCATCTTGATGGCGGTAGCGGGAGTCGGCTGTTGCGTAGCGGCTGTCGCCAATCAGTTCTGGGCGGCCCATGACCCTGCACAGACTCGCGAACTCGGCATCGTCCCTGCAGGCGACCGTAACCCATTCGTCCTCCCCACTCGATGGGTAGCACCCATGCGGGGCCCAGGACGGATGGCGGTTACCGATCCGCGGCGGGTTCTCGCGCGTCATCGAATAGCCAACGACGTATTCGCCGAGCAGGCTGGTGAGCGTTTCTCGTTGAGCGAGTTCGATGTACTGGCCGCGTCCAGTGCGCTTTCTCGCGATGAGCGCGAGCAGGACGGCCGCAGCCGCGGCGGCGCCGGCCACGGGGTCGCCGAAACTGATACCAGTCTTCTGCGGACCGCCGCCAACGTAGCCGCTGAGCGATGCCAGGCCCGCAAGCTGCTCGACGTTCGTGCCGTACGCGACGAAATCGCGCTCGGGACCGTTTTTCCCGTGTCCAGGCATCGAAACGAGAATGATGTCGGGCCGTGCCCGGCGAAGGACGTCATAGCCGAGACCGAGCTTATCGAGGACTTCCGCGCGATAGTTCTCGATGACCACATCGGACTTCGCGACCAGCTCCAGGAACAGCTCCTTCCCTCGTGGATTAGCGAGGTCGATGGTGCAGCCGAACTTGTTGCGGTTGTTGTGGTTGAAGTAGGCGGATTTGTTCCATGCGTGCTCGGTCCCGGCAGGCAGGAGGCTAAGCGCGCGCAGCAAGTCCGGGTTGTTCGGGGATTCGACCTTGATCACTTCGGCGCCCATATCGGCGAGCAGCCGCGTAGCGTAGGGTCCGGCCCACACGGCAGTGAGGTCAGCGATCCGGATCCCTTCGAGCGGTCGACCTACCATTTCAGACCACTCCCGTGCCGCGGAGGACTTCGATGTCGTGTGGTTGAAGGCCAAGTTCCGCGAGGACTTCGCCGGTATGCCCGCCCAACAGCGGTGCGCGCCGGAGCGATGACGGAGTATCGGCCATGCGGAAGAGCGGCCCTGGGTACGTCAGTTCGCCGGCGACCGGATGGTTGAGCTCCTGCAGGTAGTCGCGCGCCGTCAGCTGCGGAGATTGGAAGAGGTCGCTCATTTCGTGGACGTACGCTACCGGCGCGTGGGCCTGCCCGGCGCGTTCGTAGGCGGCGTGCTTTTCCTGGCCGGATGCCCAGGCGTAGACCATCGCACGGAGCTCGTCGTCGTGGGCAAGGCGTCCCGCAGCGTCGCGAAACCGCTCATCTTCCAGCATCCAGTCGGCATCCATCAGGCGGGCGAGCGCAGGGAAATTGCGGGGCATGGCATGGACGCCCAGGTAGCCGTTTTCGCACGGGTAGAGCCCGAGCACGCCGGAAAGCACGTTCCCCTTGCGGCCGTTCCAGTAATCGATATGGGCGTAGGCGTAGGTGTTGAGCATCAGCTCGAGCGTGGAGGCCATGCATTCCATGCCTGCGACATCGATGGCGTCGCCAGTACCGGAGTCGCTCGCCGCCCAGAGCCCTGCGAGGGTGGCGGTGAAGCCATTCAGGCCGAGCTGGTAGTCGGCCTGTGAACCGCCGTTTTTGAGCGGCTCACGGTCGGGGTCACCCGTCGTCGCCATTTGCCCGCCGACGGCGAAGGCGGTGAGGTTTGTCGATGGCAACTGCGCCCAGGGGCCCGATTGTCCGTAGGTCGAGAGGTACGAGACCACGAGCTGGGGGAAGTCGGCGCTCAACCGGCTTGCGGAGAAGCCCTCGGATTCGAGGTTGCCCAGCGGCCGATCGTCGACGACAGCATCGGCGGTCGCGAGGAGCCGGGCGAGAAGTTCCTGGCCCGTCGGGGTGCCGAGATCCAGCGTGATGCTGCGCTTGCTGGTGTCGAGGTAGAGGTGGAGGGCACCGGTTTCAGCGGCAGAAACAGCATCGGCGAACGGCCCGAAGTCGCGCAGCCCGCCACCGCCCGGCGGCTCGACTTTTATGACGTCGGCACCGAAATCTCCGAGCAGCTTCGTGCAGAAGCCGCCGGCGATGCCGGTGGAGAGGTCGATGACACGCGTCCCTTCGAGAGCCGACACGGTTGGCCACCCCAGTCAGTTGTGCCCCCACCGCAGTGCTGATGACGTTGACGCCACCGTCATTGCGGAGATAGCCGATTAAGTAGCATTCTTTGTCCGGGGTTGTCAACCGATGGCAGGTATAGAGGGAATCGATTATGGTAAGCCGCTTTCGGCCCGCAAATCGCGGCGCACCACGGCCTGTCCCGCCCGGCAGCGGACTTCGGAGCGACAAGGCGACAATCGGCGGGAGGCGTCGCAAAGACGGTTGCGGACAGCGCTATGAGCACGAACGCAATGGATGAAAAACCACCTCGGAGGGGTGCGAAAGGCAGCCCAGAGCGGCGGGCGCTGTTGATGGATGCTGCCCTGCGCGTATTCGACCAAAGGACCATCGTCGACGTCACGGTCGAGGACATCGTCCAGGAAGCAGGCGTCGCCCGCGGCACGTTCTACATCTATTTCAAAGACAAGTACGACATCCTCACCGCGCTGGCGAACCGCTTGAATGCGCAGTTATTCGAAGCATCGCACCTGCGCAGCGAGCGCCACGCGCCGCCGTTTGAGCGCATTCAGACTTCGCTGCGAGCAGTGCTCCACGCCTGGACCGAACACGCGGGGCTCTACCGATCGCTCACGCAGATGGCGCTCAGCCGCCCGGACTTCCTGGAATTGAACCAGCGCAATCGCTCGGTATTTTTGCGGCAGATCCGGTCCGACATCGAGCGAAGCATTGAACGTGGGCATGCCAGGCCGATCAATCCGGCGGTCACGGCCAAAGCGTTGGCGGCAATGATGGACTGGCTCTGCCTCCTCTGGTTTGGGCTCGGCGAAGAGCCGTATCCAGGCGCGACGGAGGACCTCGACACGGTCGCGGAAGCGCTTGCACGGCTCTGGTTTCGAGTTATTTACGCCTCCGACCCGGCGACGGGGCCCGGCGGCGACGGCCATGTTGCCGGCGCCTCAGCGGAGCGCGCCGGCTCGACGGTCGCCGAGGCACCAGACCAGGCCTCAGCGGCCGGGGACAGGACCGCCCAGGCGCATTGACCGGTCGCCCGTGTTGGGAGTAGAACGCATTCGGCAGGCGGTGACATGTCCGTCATCGGCTGCCATCGTCGGATTTCCGGATAACGCGGTGCCAGCCGGACGGCCGGCGCTGAGGGCTCGACGACTGCGCCGGGCCAGCGTAGACATCTCTTCAAGGAGCATCCTCATGGACACCATCCTCCAGCTCAGTCCGGAAACCGTAGAACGGCGGAAGGTCGTGCAGACCTTCATGGAAGAGTACATCTACCCCAACGAATCGCTGTTCGAGCACCGCGGGCCCGAAGCCGAAGACCTGATGAAGGACTTGCAGGCGAAGACCAAGGCGATGGGATACTGGGCGCCGCATCTGCCTGCCGAAGCCGGAGGCATGGGCATCGGGTTTTTGCCGTACGCCTACATGAACGAGATCATCGGCCGCAGCGCGTACGCACCAAGGGCGTTTGGCTCGCAAGCGCCCGATTCCGGCAACGCCGAGATCCTGTACCAGTTCGGCACGGCTGAGCAGAAGGAACGCTGGCTCAAGCCACTCGTCAACGGCGACATCCGTTCGTGTTTTTCGATGACGGAGCCGGCCGTTTCGGGCGCCGACCCGACGGGACTGCAGACCGCTGCCGTGCGCGAAGGCGACGAGTTCGTCATCAACGGGCGCAAGTGGTTTAGCTCGGGCGCCTATGGCGCGGCCTTCGCCGTGGTGATGTGCGTGACGGACCCCGACCAGCCGCCCCATACGCGGATGAGCCAGATCCTCGTACCGACGGACACCCCCGGCTTCAAGATCGAGCGACGCGTCGAAGTCTGGGGAGATCCTGAATCCAACCACCCGCTCATCCATTACGACAACGTCCGCGTCCCGGTGACGAACCTGCTCGGGCCGCAAGGCGCCGGCTTCAAGCTCTCCCAGAAACGGCTCGGGCCTGGCCGCATCCACCATTGCATGCGTTCGCTCGGACAGGCCCAGCGGGCGTTCGACCTGATGTGCAATCGCGCGCTCAACCGCGAGGCGTTCGGCGGACCGCTCGCTGAAAAGCAGACGATCCAGAACTGGATTGCCGACTCGCTCGTGAATATCCAGGCCGCGCGGCTGCTGACGATGCAGGCTGCCCAGAAGATCGACTCAGGTGACGAGGCCCGCGTGGAGGTCTCGATGATCAAGTTCTTCGTCGTGAACGTCACGTGCGAAGTTATCGACAAGGCGATCCAGGTCCATGGCGCCATGGGCGTTACCAACGACACGCCGCTCCAGGAGATGTATAAAAACGCACGCATCCTGCGCATCGCCGATGGCCCGGATGAAGTCCACCGCATGGTGGTTTCGCGGGCGGCACTGAGGAAGTACAGGAACGGCGAAAACTGGGATTTCGGAGCCTTTTAGCGACAACGCTTGCGGTCGCCGGCCAGCGATTGCCAGTCCCCTCACTTTTTTGATGGAGTTCTACGATGCCGTCGATCAATACCCTTCGCGGACCGCTTGATACCCAGCAACTTGGGCGCACGCTCATGCATGAGCACGTTGCCATCCGCACGCCCGGGATCGGCGAAAACTGGCCCGAGCTCTGGGACGAAGATTACTGGACGGACTCGGCAGACCAGAAGCTCAACGGCCTGTCGTCGCGCGGGATCGGCACAATCGTCGACCTGACGACGGCCGACATGGGCCGTGACATGCACTATCTCCAGCGCGTCGCTGAACGGACGACAATCAACGTCGTGCTCGCGACCGGCGTCTACTGGATCGTGCCGCGCTACTGGTGGAACCGCGACTCCGACGCGCTGACGAAGGTGTTTGTTAAGGACATTACCGAGGGCATCCAGGGGACGAACATCAAAGCCGGCATCATCAAGCTGGCGAGCGACCACGAGGCCGGCGGGGTGAACGCCTTGAACGAGATGTGCCTGCGCGCCGGGGCACGGGCGCACCGCGCGACGGGCGTGCCTATCGCGACCCACAACAACCCGCCTGAACTCGGCCGGGAACAGCAGCGCGTGTTCAAAGAGGAAGGCGTCGACCTCACCCGCATCGTCATCGGGCATGTCGGCGACACGAGCGACACGGACTACCTGAAGGAGCTCATGGACAACGGCTCGTACGTGGGTATGGATCGCTTCGGGATGGATTTCCTGTTGCCGTTCGAGGACCGCGTCAACACGGTGGCGACGCTTTGCAAGGACGGCTACGCGGAGCGCGTGGTACTCAGCCACGATGCTTCGTGCTGCCTCGACTGGATCGCCGATCGGCCCGCGATTGACGCGATTGCGCCGAACTGGAATTTCAACCACATCCCCGACGCGGTCGTCCCGGCGCTGCTCGAACGCGGGGTGACGCAGGCGCACATCGACCAGATGCTCATCCACAATCCGCGCACGATTTTCGAGCGCCAGGGCGCGTACTGAGACGAGGGACGAGAGGCCGCGCCAAGCCGCTATACTGCTCGCATGAGCACACGCGAAGCCCTGCACGAATTCGTCGAGCAGCTGACAGACGAACAGGTTCAGGCCCTATGGGAACGTCTCCGGGAGCGAGAGCCCGACACGATGTTAGATGCGAGTCGAGTGCTCGACGCAGGCCACTACCCGGTGCTCGCGAAAATCTGGGATAACGAAGATGACGACATCTTCGATCAGCTCCGTGCCTGCCCCGTCCCCACGCTGACTCGACCGTAGCGGACGGGACGTCCCCTTGAGATAGCCCTCTTGGCGCTGCGGTGCGGTTCAGTCGCTGGTCTCGCGGTTGAGCGACCACGTCCGGCGTAGCGGCCGGCGCCGGAAGCTGAAACGTGGCCCCGGGTGCTGTTGTTCGTCGCGTAGCTCTGCGATGGCGGCTTGGCCGCGCTCCCAGCGGGCGATGTCGCGGCGGAGTTCTTCCACACGCGCCGCGACGATGAGTTCTTCGAACGACATGGTCACCTCCACGGCGCTGATGTACGTCGCCGTGGTTCCACTTGACCACCCGGTTGTAAACAGTGTGTTGCCAACTGTGCGCGCGAGGATTGAAACGATCGATGGCGCCGAACGCGAAATGCGAGAGCCGGCCCGGCGCCATGACTGGAGGTAATGACCAGGTGCAGGGCCGGGCAGGGAGGGGATAAGGCCGTGCTCTCAGTCGCGCGGGAAGCAGGGGCAGCCGGCCTTCGGCGCGAAGACACCCATATAGAGCTTGCCATCGCCGCCAGCCGCGAGGCTCATCGGCATGCCGGCGGCGTCGAAGGCGTGCACGACAGGGCTGCCAATGATGACAGCGTCTTTTCCGGCGACATGCTGGGGGCTGGGCGGGCAATCCGGCGGCGAGTCGGCGCTAAACGGCTCGAACGTGAAGTAGCTGCCGTCGACGGAGTCAACGAACTCGAACCGCCCCTGGGCGTCGCAGCGGATTGTCCCGGGTTCCGGCGCCGCAAATTCGCCCATGACCACCAGGCTGCACACGCCGGCCGGTTCACAACTGGTGCCGAATTGGCCCGGGGCCGAAGCCTCGCCAAGCTGCCGCGCGCTGAGGACATTCAGCGCTTCGCCCGTTTGCTGGTCGATGGCTTCGAATTGGGGGATCGGTTCGGCCGACACCCAGAGATGGCCGTCGGCGGCGACGCTGGCGTAGTAGGGGCGGCCGGGGTTTGACCCAACTCCGAAGGTTTCGGTAGCCCAGACGAGGAGCCTCGGCGCGCCGACCGTCGCGTAGACCGCGAGCCCATCGGCGGTGGTGATGGCGCCGGTATCGGCATCCGCCGGGAACACAAAGATAGCGATTCGCCCAGAAGGGATGTTCGCTTCGGCGTAGGCCGAACTGCCGTTCCTGACCATGTGCGTCAACGGGCCGTTGAAGTTAACAACGCCGGGCGC
>DATNET010000203.1:0-4116 GCA_035606745.1 Tepidiformaceae bacterium | reverse complement strand
CGAACAGTTCTTGCTGCCCGCGATCATCCTCGGCTTTAGCTCAGCGGCAGCCCTCATGCGCTTCACCCGTACCTCGATGCTCGACGTTTACCGGCAGGACTATGTCCGCACCGCGCGAGCCAAGGGGCTGAGCGAACGCTCCGTCGTTTGGACACACGCTTTTCGGAACGCCCTCATCCCTATCATCAGCGTCATCGGTGTGTTTTTGGCGTACATCATCGGCGGCACGGTCATCTTCGAACAGATCTTCCAGTTGCCCGGAATTGGCAGGTTTTTGCTCTCCGAAGTGAACACCCGCGACTACCCCGGGATCCAGGCAATCGCGCTCATCTTTGCCCTCATCGTCGTGGCCGTGAATCTCATTACGGACCTCGCCTACACACTCATCGACCCCAGAGTGAGGTACTGACGTGGCCCTGAACTCAGTCGCGGCAGACCCGCTGTCGGCCGACTTTCAGCCCCGGCCGCCGCGGCCCTTCATCGTCCGCGTCTTCCTCCAACTCGTCCGTGAAGAGCGCGTCGGGTTCTGGGGCGGCCTCGTCCCGATCGTCCTCATGATCCTGCTCGCCGTGTTCGCGCCGTTGATCGCGCAGGCGCCCCCAAACCAGCAGAACGGCGACGTCCTCCTGCACGCGCCCAGCTTCGCCCATCTTCTTGGCACCGATGAGAACGGCCGCGATGTGCTCGCACGTGTCGCCTATGGCGCACGCGTCTCGCTCTGGGTTGGGTTTGCGTCGGTCTGCATCGGCGTCGCCATCGCCACTGTCATCGGTATGGTCTCCGGCAGCGCCGGCGGCTGGGTCGACCTCGTCCTCCAGCGGGTCGTCGATGTCCTCATGGCGTTCCCGAGCTTCGTGCTCATCCTGCTCATCGCGGCCGTCCTGGGGCCTGGCGAACGAAACACGATCATCGCCATCGCCGTCTTTCTGCTCGCCGGGCCCTCGCGCGTCATCCGTGGCCAGGTGCTCGCCGTCAAAGGCAACGTCTATATCGAGGCGGCGGAGGTCATTGGCTGTTCGCACACGCGCGTCCTCATTCACCACATCCTGCCGAACGTCTTCGACGTCATCGTCGTCATCATGAGCATCAACATCGCATTCGCGATCATCACGGAAGCCGCGCTCAGCTTTATCGGCCTGGGTATCCCGCCGCCGAACCCGGATTGGGGCAGCATGGTGAGTGGCACCGAAACTGCGTACCTCGCGCAGGCGCCATGGATCATCGCCGCTGCTGGCGGTGCACTGGCCATCACCGTGTACGCCTTTAACATGCTCGGTGACTCACTTCGCGACATCCTCGACCCGCGACTCCGCCAACTTTGAACGCAGCGCCGCAAAGCCTCACGGCCGCGCGCGCACCGACACCCAAACTGGCACCGAAAGCATGAACGACTCCGCCGACGGCCCCGATCCTTCGCCACCGGCCGGGTCGAACGAACCCAGCGCCTCCACTCCGTCCGAACTCTCCGTCGAGGCGCTTTTGCGCGCCGGCAAAGTCCCGGCCGAGATCGCTGCACGCCTCGGCATCTCGATTGGCGCGGTCATCGAAGTCGCGAACAAGCTGAAGGCTGAGCACGAGCAGCCCGCGCTCACCGGGGACGTCGCTGCGCTCGCGACCGTCCGGACGCGCCGGCTCGCTCCATTGCTCCGCGGCTCGATCATCGTCGGCGTGTTGCTGGCGCTGGCTTTGGGCGTGATCGTCTGGTTGTCGCCGGCGAGTGGTGGCGGCGCCCATTCGAACGATGCCACCGGAAAGGGGACGGTCGCAGGTGGCGTCCGGCATCCCTCGCCCGTGCCGGGTGCCTCATTGGGCTCGCTGGTGAGTGCGCCCGGAGGTGCATCTCGAGCCATTCTCACCGCGTCCGTCCGGGAGGCGTTGACCGTGGTCACGCTGGCAAGCGGCGCCGAATTGTCGCCTCCGGCATTGCCCGGGTGGTCGATCGAAAACGCCACTACCGGCCAGGCATTGAGCCTCCTCGGCCAGTCTGGAGCCCGTTGGGTGCTGCTCACGCTGGCCCCGTCGTCCGGCACACAGGTCCATGCACTCGGAGACGGCCGCTTCGCTGTCCTCGGCGCCGCGCCGCAATTGCTGATAACGGCCACGGCCGTCCAGGACGGAGCACCGATTCAAGTCGATGTCGACCCGCGCACGGGCGCCTTCTCGCTTCGAGACAACGGTGCGGCAAATGCCGTCCTCGACGCCCGGACAGGGGCGCGAATCGACATCGCGCACGCCTCGCCAGCCGGGTTTTTGACCGGAGCTTCAACGGAATTCACGACCTGTGATCCGGCTCGAGCGGCGCCAGGCCCACGCTGCGAAGTTGTTTGGACCGGCAGCAACCCGATGCCTGCTCCTGCTGATGGCGTCGCCTGCTTCGCCGGCCAGGGGATCGAAGTGTTCAAGACCGCGGCCGCTACGCTCGTGATCCAGGACGCCGGGCAGCCGTCCATTCCGCCAGCCTGCGCGCCCGGGACCTCACAACAGATCGCCCGCGGCGACCCAATCGCCGGACGCGGAAGCTACTTCATCTTCTCCTGGCCGGGGGGCGACACGCTCGAATCCGCGGTCGTCGCGCGGGACGGCTCGCTCTTCGCCGGCGATGTCGAGGCTTCGGCCAGTTGTCCATGCCAACCGACGCCCGACCCATTCCAGACGCCATAGGCCATACGACCTGGCTGGCCTGGTCACCAATTCGCGACGGTATGCGGTACCGTTACGACGCTGCCGTGGAGGACGCGCCGTGGAAGAACCATCACTGACCCCCGCGGAAGCACTCGCCTTGCTTCGAGAGAACGCATCGCGTGTTGCGACGCTCACTGATGGCCTGCCGGCCGAACGGCTGCACACCGCACCCGCCCAAGGAGAATGGTCCCCGAACGACGTCCTCGCCCACATTCGGGCGTGCTGCGATGTCTGGGGCGGCAACATCGCGCGGATTCTCGCCGAGGACCATCCAACGTTCCCAGGCATGAACCCGAGGACCTGGATGAATCGCACAGACTACCTGCAGTGGCACTTCGAAGACGCGTCCCGCGCGTTCGCCACCCAGCGCGAGGCTCTGCTCGCCACCCTCCACGCACTCACCGCCGACGCGTGGCAGCGCACCGCCACAGTCACCTCATATGGCCAATCCAACGAACGAACGCTGCTGTCCTACGCGTCGCAGCTGGCAAAACATGAGCGCACGCATGTGCGACAGATGGAGCGGACGGTGGGCTGAGCCGGGGAAGTGCTCGGGCGCCTTAGCTGGCTTTCACGGCCGCGACACTCGACCCATGAGCCTGCAGGTGGCCAATGAGGACCGCTTTGGCGAAATTTTCGGCGGACGTTTCGCCCATCGGACCAAAGACCGCCGTCCGCGCGAAGCCATCGTCCGGTATTGCGCGGAGCGTGCGGACGGCTTCCTCGCCGCCCGTGCGAAGGAGCTGCAGCGTCTGCTCACGCGTGCAGTTGGCCTCGCGCTGGGCGTGCTGGGCGTTCATTGCATCGAGGGCCTCCGGCGTGATCGGCGGCACGGGGCCGCCGCTGGCCATGGCCTGCACAATGCCGGAGAGTGGGCCAATGGATTCGGCGGCGTGGTGCGCCGTAACTCCTGCAGGCCACGTTTCGCCAGCGCAGGGCCTCTTCCAATCTGCTTCGGTCATTGACTCGATCGTCGTAATGAGCCGCTGGTTTGTGGCCTCGAACTCAGCAGCCAGGTCGTTTCCCTTCGTACCCATGTCACATCTCCTTTTGGGAATGGAGATGATTACGGAAATAGCGAGGGCCGTCAAGGCTCGCGGCGTCCGACCGTCCGCCGTCAGAGCGGGTGGAGCCGCCGCGCGCCCTCCAGCTTGATGCCCAACGCGTGGCAGGCACCGCCCCGGTCACCTCATATGGCCATCGAACGAACGAACGCGGCTGTCGTATGCCTCCCAGCTGGCCAAACATGAGCGCACCCATGTGCGACAGATCGAGCGGGCGGTGGGCTGAGGCGAGGAAATCAGTACGGCGCCGGTTGAGCCGGAAGCTTCGTCGGTACGTCCGTGACGGCCCTAACGATGGAACCATCTCCGGAGTCTCAGAGCGCGAGAATTCTTGATGAACCGTTGCGCCTCGCCTGCTTCTAACTTAGTC
>DATNET010000202.1:0-6377 GCA_035606745.1 Tepidiformaceae bacterium | reverse complement strand
CCCGGGCATGATCCACGGGATCGCCGGCATGGCGAACGCGTGGTCCAACTGCTGGCCAATGCTGCTCATCGGCGGCGCAAACGACAGCTACCAGAACGGCCAGGGAGCGTTTCAGGAAGCTCCCCAAATCGAGGCGGCACGCCCGTTCGCGAAGTACGCTGCACGGCCCGATAGCATCGCGCGGCTGCCGTACTTCGTCGAGCAGGCTGTGCGCAGCTCCATCTATGGCCGTCCCGGCGCCGTCTACCTCGACCTCCCCGGCGACATGATCAGCGGATCCATCGAGGAAGACGAATTGGTCTGGACGCCACGATGCCCGGAGCCACCCCGTGTCCAGGCACCCCAGGACAGCGTCGATTCAGCGCTTGCGGCACTGAAGTCTGCCGAACGGCCACTCGTCATTGTTGGCAAGGGCGCTGCCTACTCTCGCGCCGAAGACGAAGTTCGCGAGTTCATCGAGGCGACGCAGCTACCGTACCTCGCAACTCCAATGGGCAAAGGCGTGCTGCCAGACGACCATCCGCTCTCGATCGCGCCGGCCCGCTCGCTCGCGCTGCAGAAAGCAGATGTGATTTTCCTCATCGGCGCTCGCCTGAACTGGATTCTGCACTTCGGCCACCCGCCGCGTTTCGACGAGAAGGTGCGCATCATCCAGCTCGACATCTCTGCCGAAGAGATCGGGACCAATGTGCCCACCGAAGTCGCGCTCGTGGGCGATGCGAAGGCGATTACGGGACAACTCAACGCAGCGCTCCGCCAAAATCCCTGGCAGTACGCGGCGGAAACCACCTGGCGCACGAGCCTGCAAAAGAAAATCGACGAGAACGCCGCCACCGTGGAACAGATGACGAACGACGATTCCGTGCCGATGGGCTACTACCGGGTCATGCGCGAGATCCGCGAGCTCGCCCCACGCGACGCGATCATTCAGAACGAAGGCGCGAGCACGATGGACATCGGCCGCACAACGCTGCCGAACTTCCTGCCACGCCATCGCCTGGATGCTGGCTCCTTTGGCACAATGGGCGTTGGCCTCGGGCAGGCAATCGCCGCCGCGGCCGTGCACCCCGATAAGCAGGTGCTCTGCGTCGAAGGCGACTCCGCGTTTGGCTTCAGCGGTATGGAAGTCGAGACCGCGGCGCGTTACGGGATGAAAAACCTGACCTTCATCATTGTGAACAACAACGGTATCGGCGGCGGCCCAGACCAGCTCGACCCGACGCGCATCCCGCCATCGGCCTACACGCCCAGTGCACATTACGAGAAGATGGCCGAGATCTACGGTGGAGAGGGGTTCTTCGTGACGCGCCCCGAAGAATTGCGGCCAGCGTTGGAACGGGCGATGGCGTCGGACAAGCCCGCGATCGTCAACATCATGATCAGCGCGAAAAGCGGCCGCAAGCCGCAGGAGTTTGCCTGGCTCACGCGCTGAGTCTTCCCACTACCGCGATTGCTTCAAGAGGTGGTTATATTCGGCGTGAGTTCCGAGCCAGATCCACGTGATCCGGTCGTTGTCTCGTATTCCCAAAGCCCTATAGTTCCGGTTTATTCTCACCGACCAAAGCGGCTGCCGAGGACTAACGTGTTTGAACTGCAGGCCGGGATGGAACGGATCGTGGCTGAAGCGCTTGAAGGCCTCCCTCGCTTGCGTCCGAACATCCGCCGGCAGGTCTTCGAAAAGCTCCCAAAACCGCTCACTGGCCCGAGAGTTCACATCTCGTCGGGGTCAAGCGCGCGCGTTCGGCCCGCCCCGATGTCGGCAACGCCCTGAGCATAGAGACGATCCAGGAAATCCTGAGAATCAGCGAAACTCTCGTCCCAGCGACGTTCCGCATCGAGTTCTTCTAACAGCAACGTGGCGATAGCGTCTTGCTCTTCGGCCGAGAGCTTGGATGCTTCCGCCATGGCCTGTTCCAAGAGCTTCGTCATTCGGACATTATAGCCCGGTAGCCGCGTTCCGCGGTCCGGTTTCGACTGCGAACGGTGATCATCCCGGCCGTACCAAGACCCGCCGCTTTGAGTGCGTCGAGGAGACGGGCGGCGTTGTCTGAGGTTGCCTCGATCAAGATGTCGAGGTCGAATGTCGCTCGCGGGACGCCATGAAGGATCGCCGCTACGCCGCCGATGACAACATATTCAACGCTGTGCAAGCGTAAGTATTGGAAGACGTCCTGACGCCTGTCGAGCATGCCGTTGGTCAGCGACCGCCGGGTTGTTTTCGAGGATCAGGTTCGTAAACTCGCACAGCAACTCCATCCGCTCCTCGAGCGTCAACGACTGAAACCAACGTGCCTTCGCCTCCGGCGTCTCTTCGCCCCGTCCATGAGTTATCCCGAAAGTCACAACGCAATTATACCAACAACAGTCTCGGGCGCGTTCCTCGCTGGACTCACGCTCGCCCGCTAGACTGCGCCCAGCCCCACCGACATTTCCACAGGAGCATCCATGCCAATCACCATCCGCGACATCGCTGCCAATGGCCTCACCTTCCGCTGCCGCGAGGCGGGCCCAGCAGATGGCGAGCCGGTCATCCTTCTGCATGGCTTCCCGGAGACATCGCACATGTGGGTCCCGCTGCTCGAACGGCTGGAAGCAGAGGGGTACCACGCCTTCGCACCCGATCAGCGCGGCTACAGCCCGAACGCGCGACCGGAGGGTAGCGAGCACTACCGCTACCAGGACACGGCCTCAGACGTCATCGCCATCGCCGACGCGCTGGGATTCGGCACGTTCCACCTTGTCGGACATGATTGGGGAGCGGGCTGCGGCTGGGCGGTCGTCGACCTTTATCCCGAGCGCATCCGCAGCTGGAGCGCGCTTTCGGTACCACACATTGGCGCGTTCGGCCGCGCCATCCGCGACGATCCAGACCAGCAGCAGCGCAGCCAGTACATCACATTCTTCCAGGAGCCCGGCGTCGCCGAAGCGGCACTTTCGGCAAACGACTACGCTGGGCTGAAGGCGGTCTGGTCCGCCAGCAGCGAGGAAGAAAAGGCCGAATACATTTCCGTCTTCCAACAGCCCGGCGCCCTCACCGCAGCCCTGAACTGGTATCGCGGCTCAGCCGGCATCGACCCCACTGCATCGGCGTCGGCGGGCGTAGCGTTCGCTGATGTAACCACACCGACGCTCTTCATCTGGGGCAACCAGGACACCGCCATCGGACGCACCGGCGTGGAGGCGGGTCACGCACTGATGAAGGGACCGTACAAGTTCGTCGAGCTCGATGCCGGGCATTGGCTCATCCAGGAAGAGCCGGGGCGAGTCATTGATGAGGTCGTTGGCCAGTTGCGCGCCAACCCGATCGCCTAGCCCGAACACCGCGCACCGAAGGAGCTCCCAATGGTCCAGCCTCAAGATCTCGCGCTCGCCGATTTTGCGGCAATAACGCCGGCGATCATCTCCGCGGCGTGCGCCCGCGCCATGGAGGAATGCGACGCAGCGGTGGATGCTATCGTCGGCACGCCGGCCGATGAGCGAACGTTC
Source organism: Tepidiformaceae bacterium (assembly GCA_035606745.1). Classification (GTDB taxonomy): domain Bacteria; phylum Chloroflexota; class Dehalococcoidia; order Tepidiformales; family Tepidiformaceae; genus DATNET01. The sequence goes on along the minus strand of DATNET010000202.1, from coordinate 2,891 downwards.
GCGAATACGCTTCTCGCGCTGGAAGAGGCGACCGAACATGTGGCCCACGCGTCGGGGGTCTACGCCTTCATGGGGTATGTTTCGGACGATGCAGATGTGCGTGACGCAGCGCACGAGTGGGATGAAGCGCTCGAAAAGTACGGCATCGGGCTTGAATTTCGGGAAGACCTTTACGCCGCGGTCCGTGAGTTCGCCGAAACGCCGGAGGCACGAGCTCTCGCGGGAGAGGATGCCCGATTGCTCGCACGCAAACTGCGGGATTACCGCCGCAACGGCTTCGAGCTCCCCGCCGAGGAGCGGGCGCATGTTCGTGCGATGTTCGACGAACTCGCGTCGCTCGATGTCCAGTTCCGGAAGGCGATAGATGAGTGGGACGATGGGATCGAAGCTCGCCGGGAAGATCTGGCGGGCCTGCCCGACGCGTTCATCGATTCGTTGCGCACGATCGAAGGCGAAGACGGCGAAAAGAGATACCGAGTAAGCCTCGACTATCCCGAAATCCAGCCATTCATGGCAAACGCCGAGTCCGGCGAACTTCGGAAAGCGCTCTACGTAAAAGACCAGTGCAAGGGGGGCGAGGAGAACGTCGCTCGCCTTGAAGCAGCAATCCGGCTGCGGAACGACATCGCCACCACCCTTGGGTACGACTCCTGGGCCGCCTACCAGGTGGAGACGCGGATGGCGAAGACGCGTGAAACGGTTGACGCATTCCTGTTGGATTTGCGGGACAAGGTTGCGGCGAAGGCAGCTGTCGACCTCGAAGCCCTGAAGGCTGCCGCCATTGAGCGTGGCGAGTCCGGCGGCGTGAACATCTGGGACATGCGGTTCTTCCACAACCGGCTGATGAAGACGCGCTATGCCGTGGACGACTTCGAAGTGGCCCAGTATTTCCCGCTTGCCAGATGTATCGAAGGACTGTTCGCCGTCACCGAGGAGCTCCTCGGGGTGCGGTATCAGCCGATTGCGGACGCACCCCGCTGGCACGATGACGTGCAGGTCTTCGACCTGTACGACCGCGACGGCACGGAGCCATTGGCTCGGTTTCACATGGACCTGTTTCCGCGGCCGAACAAGTACGGCCACGCTGCCGCATTCACACTGCGCCGGGGCCGCAGACTCGCAGATGGCACGTACCAGAAACCGGTCAGCGCAATAGTCGCGAACTTTACGAAGCCGACGCCGACGCAGCCGTCGCTTTTGCGCCACTCCGAGGTGGTGACGTTCTTCCATGAATTTGGGCACATCCTCCATCAAACGCTGACGACGGCCGAGCGCGCCCGCTTCAGTGGCACCGCGACCGAGCGCGACTTCGTCGAGGCGCCGTCGCAGATGCTGGAGCACTGGTGCTGGGAGCCATCCGTACTCAACCGGTTCGCACGGCACCATGAGACTGGCGAGCCGTTGCCGCCTTCGCTGCTCGAATCGATGGTGGCAGCGAAAAACCTCTCGTCCGGACTGTTTACGCAGCGGCAGCTCTTCTTCGCCAGCCTCGATTTTGCCTATCACTCCCCTGGATTCTCAGGCGACACGACCGCCGAACTCCAGCGCCTTCATGGCATCACGAGCTTCCCCTACACGCCGGGAACGCACTTCCAGTCGGGATTTGGACACCTCTTCGGCTATGACGCCGGGTACTACGGCTACCTGTGGTCGCACGTTTTCGGCGACGACATGTTCACCCGCTTCGAGGCTGCCGGGCCCCTCGATGCCAGCACGAGCGCCGACTATCGCGCCAAGGTGCTGGAGCGCGGCGGCGCGGTGGACGGCGGCGACATGGTGCGGGAGTTCCTCGGCCGAGAGCCGAATAACGAAGCGTTCCTGCGGGGGCTTGGGCTTAAGTCATAGGCCTGCACACCGTCATCCCAGTGGTGCGGGGGCCACGGCCGCGGACGGCAAGGGTGCGTGAACCAATTCTTTCCGCGGGTGGCGTCACTTCGAGCGTTGCTTCGGCCATAGGAACGTTGTAATCGCTCGACTGGAGCCAGACCGATGGAACCGCAACCACCGCCCGCGCCGAAACTGCCGCTCTTCCGGCGCCCCGCGACTCGCCGTGCGGTGCTCGCCGGAGGGGCCACACTTGCTGCCGGCGGTACGGCCGCGGCCGTCTTCGGCGTTACGCAGAGCTCTGGTTCGCCGAGTTCGAACGCCGCCGCCCGACAGCCGCTCCAGCTGCCGGGCAACGGCAATATCGTCGCATCGCCTGCCCCAACCGTTGACCCAAATCAGCCGATAACGGACCCGAACCGCCGCGCTGCCCACCTCCTCCGGCGTGCAGGATTCGGCGGGACGCTCGCGCAGATCCAGGAGTTCGCGCAGCTCAGCCGCGAAGATGCCGCCAACCGGCTGCTGAGTTTCGAGAGCGTCGACAATTCGGCGCTCGAGGCGCGCCTCGCAGCAGCGAATTTTGACCTGAGCGGGGCGAAGCCGCTGGATTACGCGCGCTGGTGGATGACACGGATGGCGTATACGGCCAGGCCGCTCGAAGAGCGCATGACCCTGATCTGGCACGGACTCCTCACGAGCCAGCTCAGTAAAGTCGGGCGCAAATTTGCGATCCTGCTCTACACACAGAATCAGCTCTACCGGCAGAACGCCCTGCCAAAATGGGATGACTTCATCAAGGCCGTGAGCAAAGACCCCGGGATGATGGAGTATCTCGACACGGTCGAAAATTCCAAAGCCCACGCTAACGAAAACTACGCTCGCGAACAGATGGAATTGTTCACGATGGGCGTGGGTAACTACTCCGAGGACGATGTCCGCGAGGCGGCGCGGGCGTACACCGGATATCGCTTTACGAGGCCGGCAGCAGCCCGTCCCAACAACAAAGGTCCGTACCTCGATTACCATCCAACCTTCCAGATGCTGGCGAGCCAGCACGATAACGGATC
>DATNET010000192.1:0-5537 GCA_035606745.1 Tepidiformaceae bacterium | reverse complement strand
CGGGCTTTCGCTGAGCCGAATTGCCTCGCCAGAAGCGGCACATGAACAGACGGTCCAATTGCGGGCCTTCGTCGTGCACGCTGCTTTCTTTTCGGCACTGTCCCTCGGGCTGCTGTTGCTCAACGGTGTGACGACGCCGGGCACCTGGTGGGCCATCTGGCCGATTTGGGGCCTGGCGATCGTGCTCGGGGCGCATGCTGGATATCTGGCCCGGGGATTCTTCGGTTTGCATGCCGGCCTGTTCGTTGTCATCAACGTCGGGCTGTTCGTCATCGACGCCACCTACACGGGCGCGACGTGGTTCTTCTATCCGCTCCTCGGATGGGGACTCCTCGTCATCCTCCACGGCTACGCCGGGCGATGGCTCACGCAAACGGCCGGCGAACGCGCGCGCCGAAACTGGGCCGCGGGCCAGCCGGCCCCAATCGAGAACCCACCCGTGGCGCAGGCTACGGCGGCAACGGCGGACCCCGAGGCTGCACAGACGTTGACGACAACCGGCGAACCCGTGGTGCCGGCCAGCGAGCCCGAGGCCAGGAGCCCACGGATCACGATTGATGTCGTCATGCGCATCGTCACGGTTGCAGGCCGGGAGATCGATTTGACGCCGAAAGAGTTCGACCTGCTGTCGCTCTTCGCCCAGAACCCGGGCCGGCCTTTCAGCCGCGACGAGCTGCTCGACCGCATCTGGCGCAACGATTACGAAGTGACGGACCGCACGATCGACACGCACGTCCAACGGTTGCGAAAGAAGTTGGGCGAGCAGTCGGAGGCGATCCAAACGGTGTGGGGCGTAGGCTACAAGTTTCAAACGGGGTAGCACCCGTTGCGGGTTGCTGGGCCGAAGGGATGCCAGGCCGAAATTCGATTCGAAGGCCAGGACTGGGTTCGCTCACACCAGACCAGGACTGCGCCTGACATAGTTCCAGGCTATGGCTTCCCGCGATGCCATTGACTACCACGCACTTCACGGACGCCCTAGAATGATTCGCACACGTGCACTTGAGGCCGGGATGGCGGGTTGCTCATCGCATCCTCCTCGAGATTCAGCACTCAGGATTGAAGGATCATGGAAGACGTCATCATCGCATCGGGCGTACGCACCGCCATCGGCCGATTCCAGGGCTCGCTTTCGGATGTCCCGGCGTCGGACCTCGGCGCCCATGTCATCCGCGAGGCGGTGAGCCGGGCCGGCATCGAACCTGAGCGCGTGGACCAGGTGATCATGGGCATCGTCGGACAGGTAGCGGAGGACGCCTACCTGTCCCGCCATGCAGCAGTGAAGGCCGGGCTTCCAATAGGCACGCCGGCGATGAACGTCAACCGCATTTGCGGCAGTGGCCTTGAGGCGATCAACACGGCCTCGCGCATCATCCAGAGTGGGGACGCCGATGTGATCGTGGCGGGCGGCGCCGAAAACATGACGCGCATGCCGTTCTACCTGCGAAAAGCTCGCTCGGGCTATCGCCTTGGCAACGACGCCATCGAAGACGGCATCATCCACCTCCTCAGTGACCCATTTAAGGGCTACCACATGGGCATCACGGCAGAGAACCTTGCGGACCAGTTCGAAGTGAGCCGCGCGGCGCAGGATGAGCTTTCCGCCGAAAGCCAGCGGCGAGCGATCAATGCCATCGACCAGGGATACTTCAAAGAGCAGATCACCCCGATCACGGTCAAGGTGGGCCGCGAAGAAAAGGTCTTCGATACCGACGAGCATCCCCGCGCGACGACCGCCGAGGCGCTCGGGAAATTGCGACCAGCGTTCAAGGAAGGCGGCAGCGTAACCGCGGGAAATGCCAGCGGAATCAACGATGGCGCGTCAGCGCTCGTGTTGATGTCTGCATCGAAGGCCAAGGAGCTGGGTGCAGACGCCCGGCTGCGGATCGTTGCGCGAGCTGAGGCTGGCGTGGACCCGAGCATCATGGGCAGTGGGCCGATCCCCGCGATCAAGAAAGTGCTCGAAAAGGCCCAAATGACGCTCGACCAGATCGATTGCATCGAGCTGAACGAGGCGTTCGCGTCGGTGGCTTGCGCATGCACGGGGGCGCTTTCGCTCGACCCTGCCAAGACGAACCCGAACGGCGGGGCGATCGCGCTCGGCCACCCCATCGGGGCGACTGGCGCGATCCTGACGGTCAAGCTCATGTACGAGCTCGAGCGTACGGGTGGACGCTTCGGCATCGTGAGCCTGTGTATCGGCGGCGGCCAGGGCATCGCGACGATTTTCGAGCGCGTGAGCTAGCGGTCCGCGCGCGAACTCCTGAGGGGCCGGCGAAATCGCTGGCCCCTTCGCTGCCCCCACATCGTGCTTGCCTGGCACGTTGTTGCTGGCGGTTGGCCCGGTTCATCGCAGTTGTAGCCAGCGCAGACCTGCAAATCGCGAGAATCCGGTATCGAACGACACCAGTTGCGCCCGGTTACGCACGGCAAGCGCAGCCAGGTACGCGTCCGTGAAATCGCCCCCGGTCCGTGCGTGCAGTTCCGCGAATTCGCGAAAGATGGCCCATTGTTCGTCGTCCGGCGGTATTCGAAGGGACACGCGGGCGCTCCGAATCAGTTCGCACGCGTCGAACGCTTGGCGTCTCGTGAGTGGTCTCGCAAAAGCTCGCGACGCGGCGATCCGTACGAAGCCGGTCAAGACAACGTCCGCCACAGCGACCGCTTCGCTGCCATTCAGCGCTTGGTTGAGCCATTGCCGGGCGACTTCGTGTGACGGCTGATCGATAAAATAGGCGTTCAGGAGCACGTTTACGTCAGGAAGCAGCATCGATGGCGTCGAGATAATCGAGCACGGCGGACGTGTCGTTCAGGTCGATTTCGGGCGGTAGTTGCAAGCCGCCAGCATCGGTCTCGGCTGATGTAGGGAACGTGGCCCGCGGCGTACTCCGTGTTGCCAGCAGTTCACGACGCAGCGCGTCCTCGATTACCTGCGTGAGCGTGGTGCCTCGACGAATGGCCGCCATCTTTGCCGAGCGCATGAGCGCGTCATCCAGGTTCAGAGTGGTTCGCATAAAAGCAGCTTAGCACATCGCCGCCAACGCCGGCTCGCCCGGAACCGCGGGCGACGGCAAAGTACGAGGACAATCTCCGGAGCATCCCAATGAACGATCTGTTCTCGGTCAAAGATAAGGTCACGCTGATTACCGGTGGATCGCGCGGCATCGGCTACATGATCGCCCAGGGGTTCGTCGAAGCCGGCGCCAAGGTCTATATCTCGTCGCGAAAGGCGGACGTTTGCGACGCCGCCGCGGCCGAGCTTTCGAAGCTCGGGGCGTGCATTTCGATCCCGGGTGATGTCGGCTCGGAAGCGGGTGCACGGGCAATCGCCTCGACGCTGGCGGCACGCGAACCGCAGCTTCACGTCCTCGTGAATAACGCCGGCGCAAACTGGGGCGCGCCGCTCGAATCGTTCCCAGACGACGCCTTCGACAAGGTCATCAACACGAACCTCAAGGGTGTATTCCATCTCACGCGCTTTTTGCTGCCCCAGTTGAATGCAGCCGCCGGGCCGGGCGACCCTGCCCGGGTGATCAACATCGGCTCCATAGACGGGCTCCAGGCGCCGGCGTTAGAGACGTACGCGTATTCGGCGAGCAAGGCTGCGGTCCATCACCTGACGCGCGTGCTCGCCCAAAAGCTGGCGCCAGCCGTGACGGTGAACGCGATCGCGCCAGGGCCGTTCGAAAGCAAGATGATGCATGAGACGCTCGAACGTTTCGGCGCGGCGATCGCCGCAAGCTGCCCGATGAAACGGATCGGAGAGCCTGAGGACATGGCCGGCACGGCAATCTTTCTCGCCTCCCGCGCGGGAGCGTATGTGACGGGCTCTGTGATCGCGGTCGATGGCGGCATCTCGACGCGCCACCAGTAACGAGGGGGACGATGGACGAGCTTGCCTTCGCCACGGCCAGTGAACTGGCGGCCGCCATCCGCAATCGACGGCTCTCTTCGCGCGAAGCCGTAGCGGCGGCCCTGGGGCGTGTCGAACGGTACAACCGCCCGCTCAACGCAATCATCACCGTGGATGGCGACCGGGCGTTGGCGCTTGCAGACGACGCCGATGCAACATTTGCCCGGGGCGATGAGGTTGGCCCCCTCCACGGCGTTCCTATCACGATCAAAGACTGCTTCGAAACCGCTGGACTGCGCACAACGTCCGGCTTTCCGGTGCTCCAGGACTACGTGCCCGACCGCGATGCGAGCTCGGTCGCCAGGCTGCGCCAGGCTGGCGCGATTATCATCGGCAAGACCAATATGCCGCCGCTCGCTGCCGGCAACGTCTCTGACAACCCGTTGTTTGGGCGGAGCAGCAACCCATGGGACCTGACACGCACGCCGGGCGGTTCGACCGGCGGCGGTGCCGCGGCGGTGGCGGCCGGGATGTCGCCGCTGGAATTAGGGAGCGACTATTCCGGCTCACTACGAGAGCCAGCGCACTACTCAGGCGTCGTCACGATCCGGCCGACGGAGCACCGCGTGCCAGCGACGGGGCACATCCCGCCGTTGCCCGGCGGGGCGACCTCGACGCGTCACATGAACACCGTTGGCCCGGTGGCGCGATCCCTCGACGACCTTGAACTTGCTCTAGGGATTATCGCCGGGCCTGACGGGGTTGAATGGGAAGTGCCGCCAGTACCGCTCGGGCGAGCACCGGCGCGGCCATTGAACAGCCTGCGGCTGGCGTTTTGCGTCGCATTCCCGGGACTGCCGGTTGAGCCGGTCATCGCCGACGCGCTGCGGCGATTCGCGAACGCTCTCGAACAGGCAGGCGCGACCGTCGAAGAGGCGACGCCTGATGGATTCGATGCTATCGACGCAATCGAAACGTATGGCGAACTTGCGGCGTCAGAGCGCGGAGCAGGCGTTTCGGCCGAACAGGAAGCCCTGGACCTCGCGAATTTGGGTGTCTCGCTGGATCACGCGGAGCCGGACCGGCGCGGCCGGGCACGGCGCCAGAACACCACCTTGCGCGACTACACCACGACGCTCTTGCATCGCGACCGGCTCATCGCGGCGCTCGATGCGTTCCTCGGCCGGTTCGAAGCATTCCTGTGTCCGGTGGCGATGACGCCAGCGTTCACGCATCGGCCCAACCGTGCGCCGGTGGCGGTAAATGGCGTCGAAATCGGTGGCTGGACGGCAAGTTTTGGGTACACGGCCCCGTTCGCAGTGACCGGCAATCCGGTGCTGGTGATGCCGATCGCGTGGGAGCCATGGGACGGCGCCGATGTGCTGCCAGTCGGCGTGCAGCTCGTCGGCCGCCGCTGGTGCGAGCCAGAGCTGTTCGCGGTCGCCCGAGCGCTCGAGCAGCTGACAGGCGGCGTCCAACGGCCGCCCGGGTACGACTAGAGCGTCTGTGAAAGTACGGGCGGGCCGGAGCCACGTCTGGGTTCGAGACTATTGCCCCAGAAAGAGTAGACAGAACGCCCGTGTGCCCGCGCCCGAGGTTAGCCAGGATTGAGATGAAATCGTCACAGTCTCAGCGCAGATTTCGGTAGCAAATCTCTGCCGGAAGTCTACCTTGTGGGGACTGA
>DATNET010000013.1:0-4006 GCA_035606745.1 Tepidiformaceae bacterium | reverse complement strand
CTGCTGCTACGCCTTCGTCGTCGCCGAACGCGTTCAGCGCTTCCCCCCCCTTCAGCCGACGGCAAAAAGCAGCCCACCCGCGCGCGCGCGGCCTGAACGCCACTTCCATGATTCCTTCCCGGCCGCACGCCTCGCCACGGAAGTTGTCAAGCGGAGTGAGACAGTCGTCATTTGAAATTACTGAGCAAGGGTTGTTGTCGTAGTGCCGGCCTCGTCGACGGCGTTGAGCGCGACGACGTGGTCGACGGCTCCGCCGGCCTGCGGGCCTGAGGGGACCCGCTGATCGGCCGGCTCCGCGGACGCCGTCGCCGAGACCGGCTTGTTGATCCATGCGGCGGTGGGCAGCGGTGGCGGGGTCGGCACGCCGTTCGGAAAGCGCTCGGGGTGCGCGGCGTACTTGGCGGCCAGCGCCTGGGCGCGGCGGTTCCACTTCTCCTTCGCCAGGCCGTAATGGATGTCGTGCGGGGTCATCAGGCCCAACGCGACGTGGTGGTGCTCTTCGTTGTACCAGGGGAAGAAGTCCTGGCCGTGCATCTCCGAGTGGCGCAAAGAATCGAACCGCGGCGGGAAATCGGGCCGGTACTTCAGCGTCTTGAACTGTGCCTCGGAGAACGGGTTGTCGTCGGAGACGTGCGGCCGGGAGTGGCTCTTCGTGACGCCCAGGCCGGCCATCGTCTGCGCCAACGTCTTCGACCGCATGGCGCTGCCGCGGTCGGCGTGGATGATGAGCTGCCCCGGCTCGATGTTCTGGCTGGCGCAGCTCTCGGCGATGAGCCGCTTGGCCAGGGCCGCCGACTCCTTCTCGGCGACGAGCCAGCCCACGACGTAGCGGCTGAAGATGTCCAGCAGCACGTACAGGTAGTAGTACGTCCACTTCGCCGGCCCGAGTAGCTTCGTGATGTCCCAGCTCCAAACCTGGTTCGGCCCCGTCGCCAGCAGCTCCGGCTTGGCGTAGGGCACGTGCAGCCGCTGCCGCCGACGCTCCCGCACCTCCTCGTGCTCGGCCAGGACGCGGTACATCGTTCGGATCGAGCACAGGTGCCGCCCCTCGTCGAGGAGCTGGGCGTAGATCTCCGTCGGCGCTTGGTCGACGAAGCGGTCCTCGTGCAGTGTCGCGAGCACGGCATCGCGCTCCGCCGACGACAGCGCCTGCTTCGGCTGTGGCCGCTCCACTGGTGGCTTCGGCGGCCGCAGGCGCCGGTAGTACGTGGCGCGCGGCAGCCCCAGCGCCGAGCAGGTCGGCGCGATCCCCAGGCGCGGCCCCATCTCACGCACTGTCTCCATCACGATTCCTCGCTCGGGAACGGTCTGCCCAGCAGCGACGCGACTTTTTTTTGCAGCTCCACCAGCGCCTCGGCGCGCTCGGCTCGCGCCTCGGCCTTCGCCAGCTTCCGCTCGAGCTCGGCGACCCGTTTGGCGCTCGGGTCGACGGGCTTCGGCTTGCGGCCCCGCTTCGGCGCGTTGACCAGCTCGCCGCGATCTCTGGCTCGCCGCCACGTCACGAGGTTCGACGAGTACAACCCCTCGCGTCGCAGCAGCGCGCCCAACTCACCCGGCTGTGAGCACGCGTCGGCCTCGCGGACGATCTTCAGCTTGTACGCCGCCGTGAACCGGCGGCGGGGAATCTTCGCGGACACCTGCACATCGTGCCCGCCGTTCGTGCCGTTGAGAATGCCTTCCATGGGTCATGTCCAGTCTCCGCCCACGTCTCTAATTTCCGAGGAGGCGACTGTCTCACCCAGCCTGGCACAGTGGGCCATCGCCGGAGTCCTTGCCGGCTGGCTCCCTTGCTGGCCGCCATGCCATCGCCCTCGGCGCAGATCACGCGCGAGTCCGCTCCCACCATCATCCCGCCGATCTGGTTCAACACAGTAGGTGCTCAGAGGGGTCGAGTCCGGGTGCTAGGCGGTCAGTTCTGTGCGGCGGTGTCGTCGGGATTGTGCGACGGGTTCGACACGTGCGCCGGCGTACAGTCTTGCCTGGGACTCATGATCCGCTGCCCCTGCGCGCTCCGTGCACCCCTGGTTTAATGGACCGAGCGTGAACCCGTTTGCCGGCTTACCATCAAGGCTGTCGAATAGACCAAAGCTATCGACGTTTCCAAGAGTGAGGCTCGATGACAATAGATAGCGCCGACAAATGTTGGCTGGAACCGCGGTTCGGGGCTTGAAAAGAACACGCGGGTGAACGTACCCTGGCGCCGCGGAGGGACTCGTTCATACCGGCGCAGGTCCCAATCTGCTTTCCTTTGAGCGGTTCACTGAGGAGGCGACGGATGTCAACATGGCGCGCAATATTCCTTCGAACTGTCGTACTGATGACTCTGACCTTTGCGGCGAGACATGCGAGCGCTCAGCTGACGTTGCCATACAGCTATAGCGGTACCTGCAGCGGCGGCATTTGCTTTTCTGTCGCCAATACTAGCGGTGGTAGTAACTCCGCAATCCAAGCGGTGAGCTATGGTTCCGGCACAGCCCTGTATTCTATTGCGGAGGGTGACGGCCTCGCTGTGTCGGCTGCATCGCACGGCACTGCCATCCTAGCTAACGCGTACGGTACTGAGCCCGCTATCCAAGGCACGAACTACGGGACGGGGGACGGGGTCGGGGTTCTCGGACAAACTGGCAGCTCGACGAGCACTAATACGTACGGAGTCGAAGGATTCAGCTCATATGGGACCGGCGTATATGGCGAGTCTTTCGCGACCAGTGGTGGATATGGCGTTCACGGACAGAGTTCGTCCTATATCGGCGTCTACGGAAATAGCAATTCAAGCGTCGGCGTCTATGGAGCAAGTGCGACTGGCAATGGCGTGGTCGCAGTGAATTCCGTGACAGATCGAAGCGCCGCTGCCGTCTCGGCGATTACGGGTAGCTCCTCTGCGCTGGCCTACTGGGGAAACGGAGGTATTCAGCTGACAGGGAGCTTCGCCGAAAAGGCCGGCGGCGGCTCATGGACTGCGCCGTCAGATCGTCGTATCAAGAAAGATATTCGCAGTTTCGATCAGGGACTGGACGTGCTGATGCAAGTGAGACCGGTGCGGTTCAAGTACAATGGGCTTGGCGGAACGTCTGATGACGGCAAGGAATACGTCGGCGTGATTGCTCAGGACCTCGAGAAGATCGCGCCCCGGATGGTGACGTCCCGGATGGCCAAGCTCCATCCGACCGATGCTCAGGAGACGACCATCAAGCAAGTCGATCCCAGCGACTTTACGTATCTCCTCATCAATACCGTCCAGGAGCAGCAGCGGATCATCGAACGCCAAGATGCAAGACTGACGGCACTCGAAGAAGGCAAACCTCCGATGATGTCCTCAATGTGGTCTCTTGGCAGCCTCGAGACTGCTGCCGCTGGTTTGGTGCTCCTGGGTGTCGTCACGGTCATCCGACGGCGCAAAGAGCGAGGATCGTTCACGCGTTCTCGCTAACTAAACTGCAAAGGCAGCAAGGCTGGGGCCCGGAGCTGAGAGCGACCGGGTCCCAAGCCGCCCTCCAACACCGATCGACGAGAGGCATCGTCTTCGAGCGCCCGATCGACCCTCAGCCAGCCGACCGTCTCTACCTCCGACACGACCAGCCCGAACAGCACCACCTGAGAGATCGTCAGCTGCGTCTCTCGTTGGCGAACCATCGCGACCTCCGTCGCTATGGCTCATCCATTGATCACATCCGAGATCGCCGTCGATCTCTTTTCGGGCGGATTGGGAGCCACCTCCGGCAGAACAACTACCGGCGGTCTCCTTTCTGCACCGCCGTGTAGCTAGAGTTGCGCTGGGTAGTTCGTCAGCGTGATGGAGACATCGTCGACGAACAGGTCCGGGCACTCGACTTGGGTGCCACAGCTCAAGCCCGAGCCGTCCCCCTGCGTGACCTGAAGCGCGGCCGACGTCAGCTTGCATCCCGCCTTGGGGGCCCGGTGGGGCGGGAACGCGTAGGTGCTGGTCAGCGGCGTCCAGGTGAGCGGCTGCGCGTATTGGATGGCGAGCGTATCCGTGTAAACATTG